>MEWG01000022.1:0-39763 GCA_001773295.1 candidate division WWE3 bacterium RIFOXYD1_FULL_39_9 | reverse complement strand
GAAATATTAATTGATGCGGGTGTAATTAACAACAATATTGAAGCTTATATTAAGGATTTTGACGACCTAACTTCGTTTGACGGCGGACTGATTTCAACTAAGATTTTGTGTACTGAATTGAAACGTCAGGGGGTGACAGTGGTTTTGCTTGGGGAGGGTTCTGATGAGATTTTTGGAGGTTACTCATGGTTCGGTCTTTCTCAATTGCCTTATTCAGTGATGCCAAACAGAGTTGTGTCTGCGCTGTATTATTATGCTTTGTCCAGAAATATTACTTTTAATCCAAAATTTTACTACGATATCTGGCACCAGAAATACATTGAGAACTATAACGAGGATATGTTCAGAAATATTTCTTCTGTAGAGTTAAATGTTCAACTGTCTAATCACTTACTAATGAAAGTGGACAAAGGCACAATGGCCGCATCTGTTGAAGCTCGTGTTCCATATCTTGACCATAAAGTAGTCGAGTTTGTCTACAGTCTGCCAAGCCAATTCAAGCTCAAAGGTTCAGTTCAGAGCATGAGAAATATAAATGAAAAATATATATTAAGAGAAGTTGCTAAGAAATATTTACCTGAAGAAATTGTTGCAAGAAAAAAGCGAGGTTTCTTGATGCCGATGGACGATGTATTAAAAGCAAATCTTGATAAAGTACGCGATTATGCTTTTAGCGCTAATTCGGTTTCACAAAAATTGATGACTGTTTCTGCATTGGAAGATTTATTTGAACCGACGGATTTTAAAGTATTACAACAGCAAAAAGAATATCTACTTTGGCGTATTTTTTTAATAGAATCTTGGAATCGAGCTTATGGATCAAAATAAGGAAAAATTTGCAGTTCTCGTTCACCGACTATATAGCGGAGCTACAATTAAAAAAGGCGGTGCGGATTACATTGTGAGGTATCTTGAATCTAAGGGACACGCTCCTATTTATGTTGAGCACCCTCTTAACACAAGCGGTCCAACATTTGTAAGGATCGGGGACCAAGAAAGGGCAATCAATCTTTTGGGTAGCGGCCCAATTAGATGGCCGCAGGAAGTAATCGTAAATATATTAGAGCTGATCAAGCTATCAGATTTAACATATATACTTGCGGTCGATCCGCTTAATTTTTTCGGTGCTTGGGTTACCAAGCTTGTAATTAGACCTGAATTACGAATACACTTCCACTCTGTTGATTATTCGGACAGTAGATTTTCCAATCCGACTCTTGATTTTATTTACAATCAGCTATATAAATTCGCCGTCATGAATGCAGACGTTGTAACTTTTGTTAGCAGAAAAGCTGAGATAAAGATCGGCGAGATGACAAATGGAAAAGCAAAAGGATTCTTATACTTTTTACCTAATTCCCCTGAATTTAACAATATTCCAAAAATTAAGATCGAAAACAAGAAACCCGGAGATTTAATTTACACCAAATCTTTTATCAGTGACCTGGAGATAGACCTTATGTTAAAAGTAGTCGAGGAAGCGTTAAAAGTGGATCAAAGCTGCTCTTTACACTTGGCAGGAAATGTATCTGACTCTGCAAAAGAAAAAATTAATAAAAACAAGAACGCCAATCACGTAAAGTGCTTTGGTTTGGTATCGTACGAAAAGAATATAGAAATTTTATCTAAGTGTGCCATCGGCTTAGCATGGTACGAGGGCAAGAACCAATTTGAAAGATATGCAGATTCACTGAAAATAAGGGAATATGCAGCGTCAGGATTGCCGACAATTTGTAATGACGTGGTTTCAACTTGTCACGAGCTAGAAGAGGAAAATGCCGGTGTTATGGTTAAAAATGAGGAGGAATTTATTGCTGCAGTAAAAGACTTAATAAACGATAGGGAAAGGTATGTGCAGTATAGTAAAAATGCATTAGAATGGTCTATGAAATTCGATAAAGCAAAATTGTTGGACAATTTGTACCCACATTTGTTTTATAATTAAATTTATATGGAAAATAAACAAGACAAGGTGATTATAAATTTTGGCTGCAACGGTTCAAGAATTCCAGGTTCAATAGGTGTAGATGTAATACCAAGAAAAGAAACCGTAGATGTTGTTCACAATTTAAATAATTATCCATATCCGTTTCCAGACAATTATGCTGATGAAATTCATTTATATCATGTGCTAGAGCATTTAGATGATTCAATAAAAGCAATTGAAGAGCTTCATAGGATTCTAAAACCGGGCGGAATATTTTATTTAAGGGTCCCGCATTTTTCAAGTTTATACGCATGGGGAGATATAACCCACAAGAAAGCCTTTTCAATTTACGCATTTGATATTTTCGATGCCCAGCGAGATTATAAAAAGTGGGGATATTCCGGCGTTAGATTTAATATTTTAACCAGAAAGATAAGATACTTTTACACATGGCCCAATGAGGATTGGTACATGAAATATATTGTAAAACCCGATTGGCCTCCTTTAGTTGGTTATATTTTGAAACCATTCATCCTTTTTATGAACGCTTTAATAAATGTATCACCGGAAATCTTCGAAAGATTTTGGTGTTATTGGGTTGGTGGAGCTGCCGAGATCTATCTCATAATGGAGGCGGTGAAGGATGACAAATGAACTTAAAGACAGCCTGCATGAGGTAAAAGAGTCACGTAAACCTTCATTTCTATATTTAGTAAATTTTTATGGCACTCCCCCGTTAAACTACCTTGAAAAATATGTAAGGGAAAACGAATTAGCTAACTTTACTATTTTTAAATTACCATCGGTAAGACCGATGAAAAATCGGTTTTTGATGGAATCGTTTGTTATTAATTCGGATGGTACAAGGAAAGATTTTAACTTTTCCGTTTGGTTCCCATTTCCGTTATTTTTAGTTTTCGCCTTTCAATATTTTTTGAATATTATATTTTTATTTGTTTTGCTGTTAAAAAGCGATGACAAAAAATTTGATGTTGGTATCGGTGAGACTCAGTTCGGTTCAGCTGTAATGTATGCCTTAAAATTACTGGGAATAGTTAAGTACAGTGTTTATATGAACGGAGACGCTTTGCCATCTTTAAATAGCAATAAACCTTTTTACTTTGAGATATCTTCTGGGCCAAATTCTGACGCCGGCTTCGGAAAAAAGGTGGCTCAGAAATTACTATTAAAAGTCGACAGATTTTTTATCAGAATACAGTATTTGTTACGAAGTCTGGGCGAAAAAAACGATCTTGTTTGGTATCCAAGTGAGATATGTAAAAAATGGGATTTGGATCATGGTTTTGAAAACAGAGATTCTATTGTTTCCCCAACGATATTATTAGAGAGTGAAGAAGTTATTAAATACTCTGGATATCATAGAGATGGTAATGTGCTTGCGTATATCGGCAGACTGGACTCCAACGCCGGAATGGACATGTCGCTTCAAACCGTAAAAGAGGTTAAAAGACAGCTCCCTGATATAAGACTTTTAGTGGTTGGCGGCGGTTCCCTAACCGTAGAAAAATATAAGAAAATGGCAGAAGACTTAGGAATTGAAGCTAACGTAGAGTTTTTTGGCTATGTTCCGGACATGCAAGATGCCCAAAGATTACTTTTACCTGCAAAACTAGGGTTAGCGCTTTATAGACCAGAAGCGGATAACGTTTCTTTATTTTCCGAACCCTCTAAGCCTAAAGAGTACATAAAACTTGGAATACCGGTTCTAATGACTAAAGGCGGTCCCTTGGTCGGATCAATTATTGAGTCCAAAAACGCCGGTTTAATGGGAGAAAATGACCCTAAAATACTTGCTGATATTGTTGTCAGATGCCTTACAGATGATATCCTATATAAAAGGTTGAAATCGGGGGTTTTGGACTTTTCGTCAGAGCTGGACTATAAAAAAGCCTTTTTACCTGTTCTGGAAAAGATAGCTCGGGAAAGCGGAATAAGATGGGCTTAAAAAGATATCAAAAATTGTTAATTTTAATTCCGGTATTATTATTGGCGTGGGTAACGCTTGTTAATACGTTTCCTGAGGGCTACATTTACACAAGCGGTGATTTCGCTCAGCCGGTAAACATAAAGAACATTTTCCATCACATTTATTACACTTGGAATAATAGGATAGGCGCAGGCGGCGAGGGAGGTTTTTTCAGCTGGTATCCGACTTTGCCCTACTACCTATTTTTATACTTATTACCGTCAATGGCAGGACTTACCGACTCTCAGATACTTTCCTTTGTTTTTAGCATGTTCCTTTTTTTATCCTACGTATCGTTTTTTTGGATGTTGAGGATACTGTTCGGTAAAGATAAACCACTTCTTCAGTCTTTTTTTTCACTCTTGTACGCGTTAAATCTGACTACCCTTTATTTTTTTACTTATACTTGGGGGTTTTCACATCAGGTTTTTTTATATATACCTTTACCCTTGCTTATTGCCTATTTTTATAAGTATTTAAGGTCCCCAAACTTAAAGAGTTTAGCAGTCTACCTTATATTATTAGGTGTTTCGATGGTCGGATTCGGTAATAGTGCGTTTTTCTTCGCATTAGTGATCTTTATGGGACTTTTTACTCTAGCGTTACTTTTGACAGGTTTGGTAAAGGTCACAAAGAAGTTTATCGCCTCATTACTGGCGCTAGGCATTACGTCGTTGCTAGTAATTTGTGTCTGGTTGATGCCGACGCTGGTATTTGTGAATGAGGGTATTACAAGTCTTGTGAGTGGAGTTTTTGACCTTAAGAGCTGGCTTGATTCGCAATCTGCGGATTTACTCTCGATTTATATGGGAATGCAGCGCTACCCGGACTTTTTCCCTGTGAAATATGGTTTCAAGATCTGGTACGTAGTTGGATTCCTGCCGATAGCCATGCTACTTATATTCTTGACCTCCCAAAGAAAAATAAAAGACGAGAGTCACAAACTTTCGATCTCAATACTTTTGGTGGGTGTAATTTTTATGCTTTTGCTTAAAAAGAGCCAGCCCCCTTTTGGAGATCTCTCCATGCTATTATTCAAAATTCCATTTATTCCGGCTTTAAGGAGTTATGAAAAAGTTGCCATATTTATGCCCTTCGTATTTCTTACTTCCTTGTATGGTTTTATCCCGGAACGTTTAAAAAATAGTGCGATATTTTTAATTTTTATCTTGTTTATTTCAACTGCTCCGCTTCCTTTTTATATTGGCGGTATCCAGAAGGTTTACTCAATCAATTTTGCCAAAAAGGAGGATTATCTGACCGCCGATTTTTCAGGTCTTGTGAAAGTTCCAGATGCGTATAAGGATGTCTATGATATTGTAAATTCAGACCCAACGGTAACTAAGTTACAGGCATTGCCACATAGTCCGCTCAATACAATAGCCTGGGTTAATTACCCAAAGTGGAAGTTAATTGGTGTAAATCCAACTGAGAATTATTTCAATAGACCGACTATAGCCCAGAATTCTTCAATGTATGTCTTAGAAGATTTTAACCCGACTCAAAGCTTAAATACTCTAAATATTCCTCCGATCTGGTATGTAAGAATGCTTCCGTACTTTAATGTATCGGACATTATCTACCACTTTGATGTGGAAGATGGTTTTATTGTGCAGTCAGGTTCAAAGATGGAGGAACTGGAGCGTCAGAATCTAATTCACAGCTATTTTGAAAATGATTTTATTAAAATGTACAAGATAGATAGTGCTCACACTTTACCGGTTTTTTATGCTCCCGAGAGAACAAAAGTAATCAACGGAAAGATTGCCGCCTTGCCGTATATATTCTCTCTCGATGATTACTCTGTGAACCAGCAGTTTGTGTTGGGAAAGTCAGCAGGTGTTTTGAATGAAACTGACATTGATTATATCTACTATCCTGTCGAGGAGATATCTCCGATGGATCTGTCGATAGAAGGATTTTGGTCAACTGACTGGAAATCACCTGCCGCTGACTACAACCCATACACTATTCAATACCGGCTAAGGGTGATTAAAGAGGAGCTATCTTTAGCAAAGGAGAAGAACCCGATAAGAAAAATTCAGTTAAAACTTATACATCTTAACAAACGTGCCTACGAATTGAGCAAGTATAATTTGATCGACAGCCATGAAAGTGTGGCTGCGTACACCTCGAGTTTAGATGAAACAATAGAGATGTTGTCTGGGATACCTACTGAAGCAAGAGGAAGAATGTACAAAGGATTAGTAACAACTACTCAATCCTACTTATTAAGACACTATTCTGAATATGGAACAGACCCAAAACTTAGAGAGCTTTTTGCAAACTCTCTTAAGAAATTCCAAGAGTGGGCTAGCGAGATATCTGATAAAAATTGCTCAGATTTTTGTTACCGATTCACAGTTAATAAACCAGATAAGTACGACATTCTCATTGATAACAAGAGTTTCGATAAGAATGTTCCTAATCATACAATTGATAAATTAACTGTGGTAACAAATAACGGTAACGAAGTCGTTCGTACTGTTGAGTTAAACTCCTTGGGTCAAGTTAATGGAAATTTTATCCAAATTGGAAGTTTTGAATTTGAGCCGGGAACTCCTGTTAGATTAAATATAAAATTCCATGAAACTCCAAACCTTCTTATCGGAGAAGAGTGGCTAGAGTACAAAACATTCGAAGAAGACACGAGTGGTATTAAGTTAAGACCTCAGCTTTTTGGGGCCCAGCCGTCAAAATACAAAAGAATTGACAGTTGGATTTCAAATACCAGATATGCAGTATCTTTTGACTACAAACTCAACAGCGGAAAAGCAGCGATAGCTTTAGTCGAGGATATAGTCGGGAAATCCAAGGAGAAAAAAATCCTGGATATAGAACAAATCCCGACTGTGAGAAAGATTTTGTTTGACGCAGTTATCGATAGAGATGTGTCAGTCATTTCGCCAAACAATGATGGTTGGAGTACCTATAAAAAAACTTTTACATCATCGGAAGATACTGTGAACGGATATTTGTTTATTTATGGTTTTTCGGGTAAAAATAATTTTAGCGATATAGAGATAAAAAATATTAAAGTCCAAAAAGTCCCCGATCCAAAAATAATCATAAGAAAATTTAATGCAAGTAACCAAGCTAAGATACATACGCCAAAGATAGAGTTTATTTCTATAAATCCAACTAAGTACAAATTAAATATCACAGATATTCAGAGTCCGTTCTACTTAGTTTTCAGTGAAAGTTTTAGTAAGGAGTGGCAGTTATATAGACATGAAGAAAATATTTTAAGTAAGACGTCGATATTAGGGGAACTCTTTGAGACTGTGGGGCTCGATAAAGTTGCGTCCGATAAGCACTACATTGCCAACGGCTTTTCTAATGGCTGGCTAATTTCTGACGAATATGCAAAGGACGGAAAGTTAGAATTAATCGTTGAATTTAATGCTCAGAGATTATTTTACATAGGAATAGTAATTTCAACTGCAATAATTGGTTTGAGTGCGTTATATCTTATCTGGGTTACCGTATTTAATAAATTAAGAAAAAACAATGCTGACAAAAACTAAGATACAAGTGGAAAAATTTAATTTTGTAATATTTTCTTTTCTGACCATCTTCTTAATTGCGTTGTCGGTTTTTGTTAGGACACCTCTGGAAGTAGTTCAATTAGTGTTATTTATATTATGGTATCTGTCCGGTAGGAAAATTGATTCTGAAGGTAAGGCTCTGATTGTATTTGGTGTTATTTTTGTCTTATTTATGCCCTTCTTCTTAATGATAGGAAGAGACTTTGCCAGTGCGAACTTTTCTGTAATAGTTTTTTACTTTTTAATATTTCTGGTCATCGAAAGGACGCGTGAGTTGATTTTCGATAAACCTGAATCGGAAAATGCTAACAAAGATAAGTAAATTTATTCTGCCGCTTTGTGCAATATTACTGACCGGACTTACTCCATTATTGTGGTTTCACGGGCATCTAATAACAGGGGAAGAGTTTTATGCGCTGGACTACGGGATGTGGGGAAAAATATATACACAGGGATGGGCTCCAAATGTAAATTTCGGTGAGTTTAGTCTGTTTTTACCCTTCAAACTGCAGTATCTATTTTTTCATCTTTTCGAGATCCTAAATATAAATTATTATTATGCGTTGGTCTCTTGGCATGTTTTAGCCTGGGTAATTACAGGACTTTTCTTTTATCTATTTATAAAGCAGGTTTATAGGGAAAAAATGTCTCCGTTAATCGCAGTAATTGCAATTATTTTCTATGTTTTCAATCCTTTTTTCTTAAACATTTCAGTCCTTCTAACTCCTCCAAGAATACTTTTTATGTTTTTACCTCTTATTTTTGCATTGCTCCACAAATATATTATTCAGGATCAAGGTGGTTACAAGATCATTGCAGCACTATCACTTATTACATTTTTTGTGTCACCTTTGTATGTAAATATTCCATACGGATCGATAATATTCATTGTCATTGCATTGGGTATAGTTTATAAAAATGTGTTCATCCGTACTAATTTTAGGAACCTTCTGCTTCACTTTATGTTTTTTATTGTACTGTCGTCTTTGCTAAACATTTGGTGGGCTGTGCCATTTGTGATGAAAATACGAACAAACGTTGGGGATATAAAAGGGACCACATCAAATTTTGTAACTATCGCTGCGTCGAAAACTCAGGATGTTCTTACTTATTTCGGAAGCTGGGCTTTTAGAGAAAAAGCAACAGAGGAAATTTACTATTTTCCTTATTATAAAAATTACGACCGCTTTCCGTTAGTTGCGGCGCGATTCCTGCCTTTTTTGCTTATAGCAGGAGTTCCGTTTTTTCTCATCAAACAGATAAAGAAACGTGAAAAAAATTCTGAAAGTGAATTTCTTTTATTTTTGGTCGGCATGGCCTGGCTTTTTATCCTTCTTGCAAAAGGTATATCTGGCTTTGGGGGGTCGATTTTTGGGTTTTTTTACGATAACGTACCTCTCTTTTGGTTTTTTAGAGAGCCTTATGCAAAGTTCATGCCGGTCTACGCTCTTATCGGGGACACGTTGCTTGTATACACTTTAATTAAAATCAGCACTGAATTAAAGTCACGTAATTTTTTGCGGATACTTCTGTTTGTCATTTTAATAATTTCAGGAGTAGCTCTTGGACGACCTTATTGGTCTGCAGAAGTAGTAGGCGAGACTGAAAATAAAAAAATTAGCTCTCAAACCGTAATTGTTCCGGATTACTGGGAAGATCTTAGGGAAAACTGGGAACCAAAGAAAGGTTACTATGTTCTATACCCGACTTTTCAAGTATCGGAGTATCTTAAATGGCCATCCGGGTATAACGGAAGTCCTTATATATTATTTAAAGGAGTAAACATAATTTCAAGGGCACCGTTAATTTTTGGCAATTCGGGTATAGACTCTGTCACCGCGTACATAAATAAGTCGTTATTAGAATCGCCGGAAAAATTTAATAGCATAGCGCAGACATACAAATTGTCGGGACTAATAATTCAGGGCGATGCGGGGTACGCAGGTTTTGCAGGTTACATGAAAAAACTGAAGGATCTTTACCAAAGCGAGCCGGCAATAGAAAAGGGTAAAATAACAATACACGAGACTGAAAAAGATGTTTCTGACGTTGAGATAGTACCTGCCGGCAATATATTTTCAAGTAAACAGTTAACGCCAAAGGAGTATGAAATATTGAAAGATACATTTGGTGTTGACTTAAAGTTTTCATATACATCCAAAACTCCTTTTGAAATAGAAGTGATAGAGCCGGTAGTGACTTATGATTTTGAGAAAGCAACCGAGTACGTTTTTGATTTAAGTAAATTTACTTCCGGAAAGTATTTCGGAAGGATTATTCCAAGCACTGAGGATATTAAGCTTACTTCAGTAACATTAGACGGAAATTTAGAAAAGCCATCAAAAGAATTATCATTTATGTTTGACCAGCCCGAGTGTTGCAAGAAACTTGAAGTTTACACAAATGAAATTAAGAAACCGGAATATATTAAGAACAATTGGATATATACAGAAACCGGTTTATTTAGAGACTCAGACGATGTAACAGATCCAAACAGTTTAATGTTCAAAACAAAGGTATCAAAATATTACAATAAGATATCATGGTTCGATCCATCTAGGACTTATGATATTGGAATAGATTTTGGTGAAAGAATAAATCTGGATATCTTGTTGAGTATTATTCACAGAGATGTTGACTCCGGAGTAGAGACTTCATACGGCGACGCAGTTATTCCAGCAGGCACAGATGCAATTCATTTTAACTATATCTCCGCAGTTATACGCAACCCGTTAGAGGATCCCGATTATTATATAAGAATCTCGCCTTACTTAATTAATCCACAAAGTGAATTTAAACCTTCAAAAGTGGGGGTAAGGGCATTTGCATATAAGGATATGACAACTGCAAAACTGATCATGATGGTGCAAAAAGAATCGCAAGGCGAACCGGCAAAACCAAATATTGTCGACTATTCCAGAGCTAGTCAAAGCATGGGTTTGATCGAAATTGACAAGAAGGGTGCAACGGAAGGGTATCTGCAGTTTAAAGATGCGTACGACCCGAACTGGAGCCTTGTGCTAATCTCAAGAGACGACCTTACAAGATATAGAGAAATGCCGGAATTTATCAGAGGCATTTACTCTGCAAAACTTTTGTTTGGTGACAAGCATTTTGCCGAGCACGTAAACATTGAAAGTTACTCTAACGGCTGGGATCTATCAAAGATCGATAGTGGTTACTACGCAATTGTATTCTGGCCGGATATTTTAAACACTGTTTTATTCGCAGGTAGTTCGGTTTTGGCTGGTGTATTATTTGTATATATTCTTTATAGGAGAAGAAGTTGATTGAATTAATATTAACGGTCGTATACATTGTGACGAGAAGGAAGTACGAGGACATAAAATTAGTACCGTATTTTATGGAAGTGTTCTTTATAGTCCTTACAATACTTTTTATTGCTAGCGGCAATGTATCAGCTGCCGAGACTACCGGGTCTGTTATATTTTTCTTTTTTACACTTACTGTTATCGAGTTATTTATTACCAAATTAGGCGAGGATAAATTGACAAAATATGTTAATTAAGCTTACTGGAGTAACATGTTGAATTTTCTGATAGGTGGGCTGGATGATCAGCTAGCAAATTACGTTTGGGGCGGTATATCAGGTCCTTTATTTAAAATAACCGAAGAGTGTTTACAGGATTACCCTTTATATTCAAATATGTTTTGGGGGTTTCAGCACCCGCTCTTGACCAGTCAGCCCTTATATAATTTAGTTAACTCGGTTCTTCTGACAATTTTTGGATCAGGCGTGTTCAATGTTTTCGTATTATTGACTTTACTAGCCAATTTTATTGTTACTTACTTAGCCCTTAGAAAATTTAAGGCGGGATTAGCTTTAGCACTTCTATTTAGTTTTTCATCGTACGCATGGATACATATGGGGAAGCATTTGGATCTGTCTCAGTTGTGGGTTTTTCCTGCAATGTATATATTGCTACAAAAAAGTAACAAACACGGATCGATCCCATACTTACACAGTGTTAAAACAGGACTATTTATATTTCTTGTAGGTGTAATTTCAAATTATTATGGATTCTTTCTCTTTGTTTATTACTCACTTTATACCTTTCTAAATGTTTCATTTGGATTGAAATCAAAAGCTGATTTGTTGAAGGAAATTAAAAGTTTCAGCATCTCAATACTTGTGTCAATTATTATGCTGTTAATTACTTTGTTTCCGTACTTCAAGGCTACATACATTGATTATGATACGGAAAGACAAAATGGTTTTTTTGCGCTAGGAGTTCAAAGACCTCTGGAGGATTTTATAACTTTCAGTGCGCGCCCATGGTATAGCGTTCTACCTCCTTTAGAAAATCCGTTGTTTGGCTCAATTACGAAAAATGCGCTAGAAATAGGGTACAAGACTAATTATTTTTTAGCGGATGATTATTTTGCGAAGGAGCATTCAGGAAATTACTTTGGGCTGCTTTTTAGTTTCGTAACACTCATAACCGTTATTTATCTTTTGGCGAAGAAACCCACAATTTTAGGGAAAGAAGCAAAAATTTATTTAATACTATATATTTTGTTTTTTATTCTAATGCTCCCGCCATACTTCACCGTATCCGGAATCAGGTTTTGGACTCCAGGTTACCTTATATTTAAACTTTTTCCGATGTTTAGAGTTACGGCAAGATTGTCTATTCTCCAGTTATTTTCGCTTGTTGTGATGGCCGGATATGTTTTTGATTATTTCTTTACCGTGATGAAGCCAAGAAATGCAGTAATTTTAACATTAGTTCTAGCGCTGTTCACTTTGTCAGAAGTATTTGTACCTGTAACTGTATATAAAGAAACAGCCGGTTCCGAAGTTTATGATTACTTGTCCAAGAATGTCCCCATATGCGCTAAAGTTGCGGTTTATCCGGGAGCTCAGTCTGAGGTCGCGCTACTTACTTTACCAAAACACAATAAGCTTCTACTAAATCCGGTAGATTATCGAGTGTCTGACTATGACTATAGTGAATTTACAAGTCAGCTACCTACAACTTCAGGATTTGGGAAGTTCAGCGAATTGGGCGGCGAGAATTTGGTTGTCTTCAAAGAAGATCTGTCCGCCGAGGCGCGTGTGTTTTTCTCAAACAATATTAGTCTGCAGAATGTCGCTGAATTTCCTTCCGCTTATGTATATAGAAGGATTGAATAATCCATTAATTTAGGTGTTATCATAATTATATGAGGCGTTTCTTCGCAATTTCACTCACAGCATCGGTAATTTATTTTCTTTCATGGGCTTTCGTTTATTCGATCGGTGTAAACAAGCTAGCAGTTCAATCCGAAGACACAGTTCCGGCCATATTCCTGCCTATCTCTATAATTAGTAGGGGAGACCTGTATTTAGACAATTATTATTCCACTATGTTAGGCAGCTACCCGCACCCAGACGATAAGAGCTATACGAGAAACATGGTTCCGTTTTACCTTAGGAAAGTTGACACTCATTACGTTTCAGCATTTCCGATTATTACGCCCATACTTGCAGTTCCGGTTTATCTGCTTCCCGTGTTATTAAATTTGCCCATGATATGGGGAAATTTGATTATTCTTTCGCATGTAGCGGCGGCGTTGATTGTAGGGTTTTCGGGCGGTTTTATGTACCTTTTGCTTAAGAAGCACTTTGAAACTAGCAACTACCACGCTCTTCTTATAACGGCCATATATCTATTCGGAACCATAAATTATGCCCTGTTGTCGCAGGCTTTGTGGCAGCACGGTACTTTACAGTTATTTTTAATTATTGGGCTATACTTTTATTTAAATTACCTTAAAGATTCTAGGTCGTCACACATGCTATTTACCGGACTGTTTTTTGGCTTGGCTTTTCTTTCCAGGCCAACCGGCGGGCTGCCGATTATACTAATAGTCACTCATTTCTTGTTCACATATCGCGCAAACCTTAAGAAACTTGTTAAACCGGGGATATTATTTTTGATAGGGTTGTTATTAGTTGCAGGATTTTTCTTTTGGTATAACGCAAAATTTTATAGAGATATTTCGAACCAAGGTTATTCATCTCAGTTGACTACCAACTGGTTAGGTGGTTTTCCCGAAAGTTTCTTTGGCGTTTGGTTTTCTCCAAGTAAAGGAATATTAGCCTACTCTCCTGTGTTTGTTTTTTCTTTAATCGGACTTTATCTGGGACTAAGACGTAGAGATTCCAAAAGTGACTTATATTTGATTTTTGGGATAACTGTATTTCTACATACCTTGATAATTAGTTTTTGGAAACATTGGTACGGAGGCTGGTCTTTTGGCTATCGCATGAGCTCCGATGTAATTCCGTTTCTAATATTACTTCTTGTTCCTTTTGTTCAGTCTGATCATTTTACAAAATACAAAAAAGTATTTTATGTTATTGCAGGTTTGTCGGTCTACATTCAACTACTTGGGATCGTCTTTTTTGACGGAATTTGGCACGCTGCGTACGACAAAGGTTTTACCGATACTTCTTGGTTGTGGTCGCTTAAGGATTCTGAGCTAGTATTTAATGTCAGACGTGTGATGGTTAAATTGGGTTTACTAGCAAAGGCGTGCGCACAATGTTTACCCCAAAAATAGCATTATTTGCTGTTGTAGCAACTTTCCTGTTCCTTTTATTGGGACGAGGTAACTTTCCAATAAATGACGATTGGCTGTTTGCAAGACAAGTCGAATCCTTCCGAAATGGCAATATAATTATAAATCATCAGATCGAGCCCGCGTTCATCTTCCAAGGATTCTTAGGGTACGTTTGGTCGCAGATATTTGGGCTAAGTTTTCAGTCTCTTCATCTGTTGTCGTTTGTTGTATATGTAGTTTCTGTAGTTTTCCTTTTTAAACTTTTAAGTCTTTTAACAGAGAACAAGAAACTTATTTCTTTATTGGTTGCATTGTACGCATTTAATCCCATTGTACTTGCTTCATCAGTTACCTTTATGACAGAGATCTATTTTCTGTGTCTGATAATTGTATCGTTGTATTATTACCAACTAGGTTTTCAAAAAAAATCTGATACGCATTTTTTATTAGGTGTTCTTTTAAACGGCGCAGCATTTCTTGTCAGGCAAAGCGCTGCTTTAATGATTCCGGTAGCAATTTACTTTTACTTTGCCGGTGAAAAGAAGGTACGATGGAAGCATTTAATCGTAAAATCTTTAGCCGGATTAATTTTTATACTGATTTGGGTATTTTGGCCAAGATATAGTAGTACTGACGAGAGCAGTAGAGCGCTTTTTTTGGAAATTAACGATTTTGTTCCACGGCTACAACAAATTGGATATAGCTTTATATACCTTATTTTTTTTACGCTTCCGTTGTTTTTGGGTGATTTGCGATTTTTCAAAGAAATTGTTAAACAAACCAAGAAATTCAGACAGCTTGTTTATATTGCTGTGACAGCCTTAGTAACGTTTGTTTTAGGGAGACACGTCTACTTGTTGGACATTTTCCCGCTTGGAAACGTATTTTATATTGAGGAACTTTATTCAAAATCCGGATTTAGGAGTAATTTTAGTATCTTTGATAACTCGCCATTCAAAATTTTTTTGATCGTGCTGATTATTATTTCAACCGTCGGGCTTATACATACGATTACAAAGAATAGAACAAAAATCTTAGGAAAAAACAGGAAAACATCAAATTTTTATCTAGTAAATCTCGTTCTGCAGTTTCTACTGCTGCTTGTTACAAAAGACCTGTACGACAGATACTTGTTGCCGGTTTTTGTACTGGTTTTAATTATCTCGGCAACTTATGCTAAAGAACTAGAGTTCAAAATTACGAAATTAGCATACACCGGTCTAGCTTTACTTATTTTTATTAGTCTTGCATTAAATTACGAATACCTGACTGTACAGGCTCTGAGATGGGATCAAGCATTAAAAATTCAGCAAGACAGCGGAATAGTATTGGGGATTCAACTAGACGGCACATACACTAAATATTTTGCAGCAAAAAAGCAAAATGATTTTACAGGAATAGGACAGTCAATTCCGGGTGGTTTAGAATATGATTGTTATATCCAGTCTTACACCGACGACGGCTCTTGGTTTTTGACAAAACAGCTTATTTTGGTTGAGAAGACCATCGAAAAATTCATACCAAATCCCAAAGTCTATGAAGCCAAGAAACTAATCGATGACAAAAGGATTAAAAAACACTTAAAAGAGCTTAGGTATAACCAAATGTATTTCTCTCCGTTATACTCTATAATTGGGAAAAAGGCGTATGTAGGCAGCTGGTGCGAGCTAGAATAACAACGTTTTTATTGTATGGACAACCAAAATGAGAAGTACAACATAATATGTTTTTCAAATCAACTGTGGGATTATCCTTTATGGACGAACAAAAAGCACGTTATGACCAGATTAGCAGAACAGGGACATAGCGTTGTATTTGTGGACCCCCCGATAAATACAGGTAGACTTTTTTTGAGACAGGTCCTTAACAAAAAATGGAGTTTAAGGCGTCTTCTTACTTGGGAATATTCAGAAGGGACAGTAAAAATAATTTCTCCATTAAACTTTTTGCCATTTTACAATTTTCTTTCAAAAATTCATGCCTGGAAAATAAGACAGATATCAGGCAGATGGTTTACCAAAAAACAAAGAACAGTTATGTGGATTTACAATGTTGAAATTCCTGGAATAGACAACTATATTAAAAGTATTCAGCACGATCTATTAATTTATGATTGTGTAGATAACTACGCGGGTTTTCCAAAATACGATACGAAAGAAAAAAAAGCTGCTGTTAATAAACAAGAGGAAATACTGGCCCGACGTGCAGATATTGTTTTTGCAACCGCTCCGGGTTTGGTCGATAAACTTTCTAAATATAATACCAACATACATTACACGCCAAATGTCGGTGATTATGAACTATTTCAAAATTCGAGAAATAACAAACAAAATATTCCGGATGATTTGAAGTCAATTCCAAAACCCGTGATCGCATTTACCGGTGCAATAGATGAGTACAAGTTTGATCGATCGTTGATGCGTAAAGTTGCTTCAGCATATCCAAACTACTCGATTGTGATTATTGGCCCCATTGCGCTAAAAGATAGAGAGGGAACTATCGAGGAGATCGGTATGGCAGATCTTGGTAACGTATATTTTTTGGGAACCAAGCCCTACAAAAAGATGCCGGACTACTTTGCAGGCTTTGACGTTTACATTATTCCTTATCAATTGAATGACTATACCGTGGGAGGATGTTTTCCGGTTAAATTCCACGAAGGATTGGCCGCCGGACTTCCGGTGGTTGTCACAGACCTCCCTGCCTACCAACCGTTTGAAGATGTTTGCTATATCTCGAAGAGTCATAATGAGTTTGTGCAAAATATTCGACTAGCCTTAGAGGAGGATAATGATGTCCGAATAAAGGAACGTCAAAAAGTTGCAAAAGAAAATAGTTGGACCGGAAAAGTTAGCAATCTTCTCGAACTTATAGATTTGGAGTTTAAGAAAAAGTGAATATTTTATATACATTAGACTCAGGTAATTTTGGCGGCATGGAAAAGCATGTTCTTGATTTGGTCGAGGGTATGGTGGCAAAAGGACATTTTGTCTTTGTGTGGTGCCGAGAAGGAGAGCTTGTTGATGCGTACAAAAGTAAAGGTGCCAGAGTTTTTATTAAGAAATTACATTTTGATATCGACCCGTTTTATATTCTTGAGCTTATAATTTTTTTGAAGAAACATAAGATACAAGTTGTACATTCGCACGAGCTGAAGGCGGCTTCTAACGCTTTATTAGCAGCTTCAATTGCCGGAGTTAGGGCCAGAATTACTCATGTGCACACACCAATTTCCGAGTGGGAAGAGTCCGTTCCAGTAAAGAGATTAATCAGACCTTTTGTTATTTTCTGGTACTCCTTTTTAGTGAATCTTTTATCTTTTTCGGAAATTGCCTTAACAGAATCAAGAAAAACAGTAAAAATAAAAGAAGGCATACGTCCAAAAAAACTAAGAGTTATTCATAACGGGATAGATCTAAGAAAATATGAGGATCTTCAATCGCGCTCTGGAGAGTATCGACAAGAAATTTTACAACGCTACAAAGTACCATCCAGTGCGTTTATCTTAGGAAATGTTAGTCGCATGTCGCAAGAGAAAGGACACAGTATATTGATCAACGCCTTTGCAAAACTTGTTAAGTCCGGTGACATTTCAGATAATTTTTATTTGTTACTAGCAGGTGGAGGTGTTTTGGAAAATGAACTTAGAGATTTAACTAAGAATTTAGGAATTGCCGACAAAGTAATTATTACCGGAGTATTTAATGAGGAGGATCACGTTAAATTTTACGCAACAATTGATCTGTTTGTTTTCCCTACACTTGCGGAAGGTTTCGGTTACGTGCTTGTGGAGGCTATGAGCTCCAGACATCCGGTTGTGTGTAGCGACTTAGAAGTATTAAAAGAGGTCGCCGGAAATACCGTTAAATATTTTAAAACCGGCGATATGGACGATCTCTATATAAAAATTGTCGAAACATACAAGCTTTTCAAATCTCAAAATTATGTTTTAGATGAAGCTTATAATAGAGTTAAGAATGAATATTCTTTGGAAAAATTTGTTGATAAATACGAGATGTTATATAGGGAGGCTCAATAAATCATGAAAGTGCTATTGCTAGGCCGCAGCGGTCTATTAAATAGACTTGGCGGAGATAGAATACAGATTGAGAACACTGCCGAAGAGTTGAGAAAGTTACGTATCGGTGTAGATATAAGTTTGGGAAATGACAGCAAGGTAGATTATTCAGGTTACGATCTAGTTCATATTTTTCAGCTGGATTGGAATCCGGACTCGTATTTTCAGGCGCAGAGAGCTAAAAAAGTCGGCAAACCGTTAGTTTTGTCCCCAATACATCACAGCGTCAGAGAAGTACAGCGATTTGATAATGAGTACGTTTTTGATTTTAGAAGAATTTCAAAAGTTTTGTTCAAAGATCAATTTCACAGAGATGTTTTTAAAGACGTCTACAGATCAATATTTGAACCCAAATTATTCATCACAACTCTCAAAACTATTTTTTTGGGTTTTAAAAATATGCATAGGAAGACTTTGCAAATGGCCGATTACGTTTTGGTTCAAACAACTAGAGAAGCGGAAGATCTTAAAAATACTTATAACGTAGATTTTTCCTGGGCTAAAGTGTGTAACGGTGTCTCCAAGAACTTTTTAACTTCAAGTGAGTATGCGAATACTCTTGGTTTTTCGAATTACATAATATGTGTCGGTAGGGTAGAGCCGAGAAAAAATCAGCTCAGTATTATAGAAGCGGTGTCCAGACTCAGAAAAGAGACTAAAGAGGACCTGAGGTTAGTTATTATAGGGAGCAAATCGGGAAATAAACATTTTGAGTATAATTGGAAATTTAACTTAGCTTTATCTTCTAATCCGTGGATTACACATATACATTCAGTTCCTTACGCGGATATGCCATCTTTCTACCATTTTGCTAAAGTCGGTGTTTCCGCCAGTTGGTTTGAAACAACCGGTTTGACAAGTCTTGAAGCTATTCTAAGCGGTGCGAACGCGGTCGCTTCAGGGGATAGAGCTCGAGAGTATCTAGGTGAAATGGCGTCATATTGCGACCCCGGGGACATTGATTCTATTAAAACCGCATTGAAGAGAGAGTTTTACGCGCCGCGACCGGTTGTAGATGAACACACTAAGCAAGAATATACATGGGAAAATGCTGCCCAAAAGACGTTAGAAATATATAATAAGTTATTATCTACCAGATGAACCTAGAAATTGTTTCAATAGCCCTAATATTCATCATCTCTTATATTCTGATTGTTAAAAGATTTGATATTGCTGTTTTAGTTTTGTTTGTTCTTTCGGTTTTACTTCACAAAGAGCTGTTTAGTTTCTTTATTTGGGATCTTATGCCAATTAGAGCCTTTATGTTTTCACTTCTGGCCGCAGGAGTTGCTACGTTGGTGTATTTACTTTTTATAAAAAAAGACATCGCCAAAGTTAAAGAGCTGTTGAACGACCCGGTTTTGATTTTACTAATTTTACTGTGGGCAATTCGGGGACTTTCAATATTTTTTTCGTGGAATCTCAAATCATCTGTTCTATTATATGGGTTTTTTTCTACAGTTGTTGTTTTAGCCGTATATCTAAAAAACTTTTATTCTGAAAGACAGGAACTTATTCTCAAACATCTGAAGTTTTATATAGTCATTGTATTTTTGCTGACTTTGTTCGGTTACTTCCAATATTTCTTATACGAAACGACAGGAAAAATAATTGGCGCGTTGTGGAATATTCCTGGTAACATTCCAAGGATAGGCTCGACTTTCTGGGATGTTAATCACTACGGATCGTTGTTAGCTGCCTTATTACCTATTGCCTGTGTTCTTGTTCTTACAGAAAGGAAGGTTAAGAGCAAGCTTTTTTTTGCTGTAGTTTCGGTATCTTTTGTAGTTAGCCTGCTTCTTACAAATTCCAGAACCGCTTGGATCATCGACGCCGTTGCTCTAATTGTCTTTGTGTCTTTATTTTTGTACAGGAAGATTGGCTTAAAAGGTATCGGTCTTGTGATTCTCTCCCTGATTTTGATGAGTACTCCTCTTGTTATTGAGTACATGAATAAGGCTAGTCCTTTTAGAGCGAAAGTAAAACAATATTTCCACTATCGACTTGATTCTTTTGATTCACATATTTTGTTACTTACCGGCACATACCAAATATTTGAAGCATATCCAATTTTGGGCGGTGGGTACGGAGGTTTTTTTGAACATTTTAATAAAACTAAAATTGCTCCAGTTTATTTTAGTAGAGATCCTGCCGGATTAAATACAAGAGTGCCTGCCCATACAATTTGGGGAGAGTTGATTGCAGAAACAGGTATCTTAGGACTGTCCACGTACGCCCTCTTAATTTTTGTGTTAAGTGCAGTTTTGTTATACGGTGCGCTTCACGGTCAGACCTTGGAAAAATCTCTTCTATCGACTGCGATGTTCTCTGTTCTGATAGGCTGGATGATAGGTGGAATATTTTATTCATTTAACTCAGAGTTTTTTTGGATTGTTATAGTTCTTTTTTATCTTTACGGCTTAAACGTTGTGAAATCCCAATCTTCGTTGAGAGAGGTTTTATCTGTATTCATAAGGTCTAATAAACTTGCAGTCATTACTATTTTGATTATCTCAGTTACTTTGATTGGTATCGGGCTAAATTCCACACATCTCATACCTTGGGATGAGGCAATCTACTCAAAAATTGCCAAAAACATGATCACGACGGGCGATTATATTACTCAGAGATGGTGGACGGATAAGGAATGGTACGAGAAGCCTGCTTTATATATGTGGATGGCTGCCGGATCTATGAAGCTGCTTGGATACACTAGTTTAGCGGTAAGGCTACCTTCTGCAATTTTCGGTATTTTAACGATTGTTTTTACTTATATCTTCGCAAAACGCATTTTTAATAAAACATCGGCGTTTCTTGCGGCTTTATCGATTGCAACAACAGCTCAATTTTTATATTACTCACGGGCTTCAATGTTGGACGTAACTTGCGGCTTTTTTATACTAACAGCACTTTATTTGTATTATTGTTGGAAACCGTCGCGCGCGTGGGTAGCGTATCTAATATCAGGTCTGTTCATGGGATTAGCGGTTATGACAAAAGGCGTAGTCGGATTTATTCCATTTGCGGTTGTTTTTGTATTTGAGTTAGTACAAATTATCATTAACAAAAAGTTTGATAGATCAGCCGTTAACGGACTACTCATATTTTTGCTCGGAAGTTTAGCAATCGCACTTCCTTGGCATATTAGAATGTATCAGCTTTACGGAGTAAGTTTTGTAGATAACTATATCGGCTACCACGTTTTCGACAGAGCATTTAGTGCCATAGAAGATAAGGGCAGGCCGTTTTATTGGTATTTGATTGTGTTGAAAGTAAGTATGAGAGTATGGTTTGTAATTTTAATTCCTTCGTTGGTCTACTTATTCTATAAGATCGTAAAGTACAAAGAGCGCGTTTCAATATTCTTAGCAGTCTGGTTAATATTTGTCTTTACATTTTTCTCAGCTGCGCAATCCAAGCTTGTGTGGTACATCACGCCGATATATCCGGTAGCAGCTATTATTATTGGAAGATTTATTACGGACTCAATGAGTTGGTTTTTCAGAAGATATCCAAAGTATGATTCTGTTGTTGTAAAAGCACTGTTGATTTATGTGATTACTGTTTCTTCGTTGTTTTACTTATTCTTGAATAGGAAGCTTGTTTATACCTCAGATTTAACCGGTTCACAGGCCAGACTAATGGTACATAAAGACAAGGTTTTTGGAACTAAAGAACAGGTATTTCTAGACAGAATTGAAGTTCCGTTGGCACTTTTCTATACTGACAGCCCGTTTACGATTATCGATTTTGTACCAGATGTGGGATCGAGAGTGCCGGAAGTTGCTAAAGAAACAGAGCGATTGATTCTAGTGACCAAGAAAGGCAGATATAGTGAAAAGGTTGAGGGATATGGTTATAAACCGATTGTTATAAAAGAAGATGGAGATTGGGTTTTGTGGTATTTACCTTCCGAATTAGAGGCAGCCGGTAAAATCCCAGGTGTGAAATTCTAAATCGCGGGTTGGTTCGATTCTAACTTCCTTATTACTAGCGAGGTGATTGCAACTCCTATGATTGCTGAAAGAAGATTTGAAAGCGCAAGTCCTTTTAAATGTAACGATGGAATTAGTACTAATGCAAAAACAAGGAACATAAGTAATCTTGTTGTGTTAATGCCACCGAGATATTTTGTCTGCTGCTCCACATAAAAGTAATTTTCCACAAAGTTTTGAATTGCCGTCACCGCACTTGCAAAAATTAACATATCAAGCAAACCAAGCGAGCCTTCAAATTTATTTCCAAAAACAATTTGAATAAACAATTCAGAGACAACAATTGCAGCAAAAGAAAGAACTAAAAGAAGAACTGATAATAAAATGGTTTCTTTGAAGTCATATCTAAGTTTATCCCTTTTACGTTCAGCGTTTTTTGGAAGCAGAACTGTAAATATCGAGAGAGAAATTAAGGAAAACACGTTGGATATTTTACTTGCCAAAGAAAATACACCAACATCTGCAAAACCGCTTGAAAGCTTTGCAATAGCGTTATTTATTGCCGGCCAGGCCTCATATATTAACAAGGAAAGACCCGGAGAGAGCGCCTCTCTTAGAAGTTTAATTGAGTTACCGACATGAAATTTAAATTTCCTTAAATTATTGGGTATGAACGGTAGCAACAGAACACTGGACAGAATGGACATACCGAAAATTCCAAAAAGTGTATTTATTTCAGGTTTGATCAGACCTAAGAATAATCCACCGGCTGACAAAGCTTTAATAATTGCAGGTATGGTGTTTAGCAAAATAAGTTGAACATATTTTTCGTTTTTTTGAAAAATCGCATAAAACGTGTAATTAATTGTGTAAGCAATTAAACCGATAACAAAAAGCACAAATGTTGTAAGATCAAAAACTTTAAGAATGTTTAATGCGAGAAGCGAGATAGGAATAGTTATAAAAAACAGCAGAATTTTTAGAGTATAAAAAAAGTCCGAGATTTCTTTGTCTTCATTGGAGATAGATTTGGCAACAAATAAAGAATTAGTCCCAAAATCTACAAGCTTCGAAATTGAAACTAATAAACTTGTGATTAAACTGTATCTTCCAAAGTCCTCAAGAGTAAGAAACTTTGCCGCGGCAGTTAGATAGACAAAGCCTATTAAGGAGTTAAAAATATTACCCGTACTTATTAGAGATATTTTGAACAACGATTTGTACGACTTTAACATTGTTTTAATTTTGAGTTTAGCAAAGAAATATGTCAAATTGACGCTTAAAGCTCGTTTCTATAAACTTTAGTAAGTTATGAAACCCAAAATAATTGGCATAGATGCAAGGTTTTACGGTGAGGCCGGCCCGGGTCGATATGTTAAGAATATTGTCGAGCATCTTGAAAAAGTGGATTCCTCCAATAAATATTATATTTTCCTGAGAGAAAAAGGCTTTAAAAGCTACGAGCCGGAAAATCATAATTTTATTAAAGTTTTGGCAGACGTTAAATGGTATACGTGGTACGAACAATTTGTTTTTTTATACTACGTTTTAAAATACCCACTGGATTTGCTTTATGTTCCTCATTTTAATATTCCTGTTTTATATCCGTTTAAATTAGTAACGGCAATTCCCGACATAATCATGCACACATACAGTACTGAAAGGGGTACAACATTACCAAAACCATATTTTCGTTTTAAAAAGTTTATTTATAAATTAGTTCTAACTTGGGCACTTATCAGATCCAAGTATGTAATTGTTCCATCAAACGATGTTAAGAACGACATGATGAAATATTATGGATTTTTAAGTGACAGTAAATTTGTACTTGCATACGAAGGGGTTGATCCCGTATTTACTACGGCAAACGATGTCGAGTTAGATCTTACTCAGCTTGGAATTAACAGGAATTTCCTTTTATATATTAGTAGCATGTATGAGCACAAAAATGTTAAACGGCTGATCGACGCTTTTGAACAAATGAAAACGGAGGGAACTTACTTAGGTCAAATGGTATTAGTTGGAAAAAAAGATAAGTTTTCTGAAGATGTTTTAGATTATGTTAAATCTAAAGGATTGGAGAAGGACGTTGTGTTACCGGGGAATATTCGTTACATTACCGACCACGAGATAGTCGCTCTCAGGAAAACGGCGGATCTGTACGTTTTCCCATCTCTAAAGGAAGGTTTTAGTTTAACGCCGCTTGAAGCACAGTCCGTAGGTTTGCCGTGTGTGATTTCAGATATACCTTGTCACAGAGAAGTCTTCGACGACTCAGTTGTTTATTTTAACCCGCAATCAGTTGACGATATTGCCCAAAAAATTAGTGAAACTGTAAAATACTCAGAGTTAAAAGAGATGTTGAGACAAAAAGGATACGCTCAAGTTAAGAAATATAATTGGTTAAAAACAGCCGAAATTACAAAAGAGGTTTTCGATAAGACACTAAGCTAACAAAGATTCAAAAGCAGACAGAGTTCTCATAGCAGTTTCTTTCCATGTAAAACTTCTCGCATAATTTTTTGCATTTTCAATTCTGTTTGCCTCCACTTGACCAGTAAGAACTTTGATTAATGCTTTTTTAATTTCCTCAGGACTGTTTGGATTTACGAAATTACAATAATTGTTTCCTATTTCTTTGTGAGTTTCAATATCCGAAGCTATAACAGGAACTTCTGAAGCCATGGCCTCGAGAATTGTAAGACTAAAGCCTTCTTCAAAAGACGGCATAACGTATGCTGCGGCACCTGACATCAACGTAGGTAGATCACTCTGATCTACCCAGCCTAAAAACTTAACATTATTCACAACATTATATTTAGTTGGTGCAGCAATAGATTCCTCGAAGGACCAGCCTTTTTCACCTACTATAACCAGAATAGTTTCTTTCAATTCATTTTTCGACTCCAATGCCATACTAAAACCCTTAACAAGATTTGGAATATTCTTTCTTGGTTGAATCGTTGAAACAAAGATAACGTAATTTTTTCCTGAGAGACCGTACTTGGATTTAATTTCGCTTATCTCAAGTTCATTTCTTTTATAAAAAGTATCGTTTACACCTTCGTAAATAACTTTAACCTTTTCCATATTTTGTAATAACCGACTTGTTTTTACAGCCTTTTTTGTAAACCTCGATGGAACAATAATTAAATCGGCAATTAACATGGTGTACCAAAGAACAAACGGATGAAGTAAGCCTCGAGCTGAAAGTGTGCTATAAATCTCATTACTTTTATATTCCAGCCCGTGAATCATTGAAACGTATTTAGTTCCAAATGTTTTTATAAACGGCAATGTGTGCACCGGTGAAAAAAATACATCTACAGGGTTTCTAAGTAGTTCTAGCAGAAGACTAATATGTGTCCATGAAACAATCTTTGTTAACTGTTTGAGTCTAAAGTTTGGAAATTGTTCGAAGTATTTAACTTCCGGAAATTCAGTCGGATCGTTTTCAAGATAGATAATATACTGATTAGTCTTGTCGAGACCGGCGAGAGCTTTGTAGAGGCTTAAGGTATACCTCTCCGGTCCGGCCGGCGATTTAGTAAGTAACTTTTGACCATTTAAGCCTATAATCATAATGTTACTATTATTTCACTTGCATAAAACAACGCAAGTGATTGGGTTATAAAGATATGAAAATAGCTATTGTATGCGACGATTTAATACAAAGAGGAGGTCAGGAAAACGTTGTTGAAGCTGTTTCGGAGCTTTGGCCTGAGGCAGATGTGTTTACTCCCGTAGCAACTGAATTTTGGGTCAACAGGTTTAAGAAACGTGGTGTTAAAGTAATTACTTCTTTTATGCAGGTACTGCCTTTTAAGGTTAAACTGAACAGGTTCTATTCGGTTTTTTTGTTTCATATATTGGGGATCGAGTCATTTAAGCTTGAGGACTACGAGTTAGTTTTCTCAATTTCTTCAAGATATGCGCATCACGCCATTACCCGTGCCGATCAAATCCACATTTGTTACATGAATTCACCTGGGAGAATGTTTTGGGAGCCGGATAGCTACTTTAGTCCCAGATTAAAAAGATTTCTTTCTTATTTCTTAAGCTATTTTAGAATGGCCGATTATACTGCGGCAAGAAGAGTAGATTTCTTGATAGCAAACTCGCGCAACGCTCAAAGGCGCATAAAAAAATATTTGAACAGGGAGTCGACAATCATTTACCCGTTTGTAGATATGAATAACTTCAAAGAGACGGCGAATAATAGCTCTGCAGCCTCAGACTACTATTTAGTGATAACTCGTTTAGTGGCATGGAAAAAAGTTGACTTAGCAATCGAAGCTTGTAAAAGATTGAATTTAAAGCTGAAAATAATCGGGGTTGGTACAGATATGGAAAGACTAAAAAGCATTGCGAACGAAAATATCGAGTTTTTGGGATACGCAGATGACATCAAAGTGGATACAGTTAGAAAATGTAAGGCTTTGATAAACACACAATTGGAGGATTTTGGAATTGTTCCACTAGAGGCTATGGCAATGGGCAAAGCTGTTATAGCCTACGGGAAAGGGGGAGTGACTGAAACTATAATAGAGGGTAAAACCGGCGTTTTCTTTGAAGAACAGACTGTAGAATCGTTATGCGAGACTCTTAAAAACTTTGATCTCGGTAAATTTTCTGAGGAAGACTGTATTTCGAGAGCAAAAGAATTTAGCAAAGATGTCTTCAATGGAAAAATCAAAAAACTCGTTAATGATTTGACGAGCAAAAATATTTGATATTATTATGGTGATACAGCTCCCTGCTAAACATATATGAGTTTATACGACATAACTAAGAGATTAATGGATATTATAGGTTCAATCTGCGGGATAATACTTTTTTCACCACTTTTAATAGGCGGCGCGTTATGGGTTAAACTTGTTTCTCCGGAAGGTCCTGTTTTTGCAGATATAAAAGATAGGGTAGGAAAAGATAAGAGACCTTTCAAAATGTTTAAACTCAGATCAATGGTTGTAAACGGCTATGATTTCTTAAAAGACAACTATCCAGAACTCCATAAAAAGTACATGGAGAATAGCTATAAATTAAGTGCAGACGAAGACCCGAGACTTCTAAAAGGTGCTAAGATTATTAGGAAACTAAGTATCGATGAGATGCCTCAGTTTTTTAATGTGCTGCTCGGTACAATGAGTATTGTAGGTCCGCGTGCCTATTACTTTTACGAAATCGAGGAACAGTTGCAGAAATATCCTGAAGCAGCACCTTACTTGGAAGAAGCATTGAAGGTAAAACCTGGTATTACAGGGCTTTGGCAAGTTAGCGGAAGATCCAATGTTGGATTTATGGACAGGGTGAAACTTGACGCTAAATACGCCAAAACAAAGTCTATTTGGTTTGATATACTACTAATCCTAAAGACACCCTTTGCGGTTCTTAGTGGTAAAGGAGCATTGTAAACTGGAAATAGCATCTAC
This sequence comes from candidate division WWE3 bacterium RIFOXYD1_FULL_39_9, assembly GCA_001773295.1. Lineage (GTDB taxonomy): Bacteria > Patescibacteriota > WWE3 > UBA101185 > UBA10185 > OXYD1-FULL-39-9. The sequence goes on along the minus strand of MEWG01000022.1, from coordinate 12,286 downwards.
TTTAATTAGTTGCGCATTTCTTTTATAATTTTAAGTTGTTATGAATAACGCAAAATTTTGGAATAAAAAAAATGATGGTGGTTTAACCCAATCAAACGATATTGGTAAACTGAACATTAATAATAAACTCCCTATGAAAAATAAATTATCAATGAAGCTTGGTGTCACAGGAATAGTTATGATCGCAATACTTGGTGTTTTAATTACACTTGGTTACTTATTTTTAATCAGACCTGCTTATTCAGTTTTAGCTGCAGTAAAGACGGTACAGAGAGACGCAGACTCTATTGGAACTTCGCTTAAAGATAGAGATTTAGTTGCATTGGAAAAAAATCTTAAACAAACTGAAAAAGATTTAACAGCTCTGCGCAAAAGTAGAGAAGATAACTTTGGTTGGGCTAAAAACATGGGGCTGTTTAAGCTAAATGAATTTTATTCAGATTCAGATAAATTTATAAATGCCGGTTTCTACGGAATTGACGCCATGAGGGAAGCTTCAGTAATTGTGTTGCCGTTTGCAGATGCTGCAGGATTAAAAATCGAAGAGGGTCAAGAAGTTCCAGAGGAACAGGGACTTATGGAAGCATTTCAGTCATGGGTTTCTATCATGCCTGAAGTGGCCGGTCAGATGGACGGTGTAATTGAAAAAGTATCTAAGATTGGTAAAGAGTTTGAATCTATAAATACCGCTAAATACCCTGAAGAGATAAACGGCGTAGCTGTAAGATCAAATCTGGAATTTATAAAGAATACCCTTTCAAAATCCGGTGAATACGGCCCTGACATTAAAGTTGCTTTATCCCTTTTCCCTAAACTATTAGCTGTAGATACCCCTGAGAAGAGATACATGATAATAATGCAGAACGATAAAGAGCTCAGACCAACAGGTGGATTTATGACCAATTACGCTACATTTAAGATTAATAACGGTCTTTTACAGTCGGACTTTTCCTCCAAAGATATGTACAGCATCGATCTTGCTTTAGACGCGATAGACGCAACATACGACTTTCCGGACCCACCTGCTGCTTACACAAAGTATCTATTAGTAGAGAGATGGTATGCCAGAGACATGAACGCATCTCCTGACTTTATAACCTCCATGGATCAGTTTCTGAAGTTCTACACCTTGGCCGGAAGACTTAATCCTTATGAGATCAAACCGGTAGACGGTATTGTTGCCATTGACACTCAAGTGGTAAAGGAGTTACTTGAAGTAACAGGTCCAGCAACTGTTAATGGCGTAACTTACACATCGGAGAATGTGGTCTTGGAACTTGAAAAGATTGCTTCACTTGAGTTACGCGAACAGCTAAACAGAAAGAAAGTATTAGGAGACTTAATGGAAGCAATGCTTATAAATGTATTCGAGGCAGATAAGAATCTGTGGCCAAAAATGATTGATAAGGCTATTAATCTTGCTACACGCAAACACATCCTTGTTTACATGTTTGATCCCGAAGCTCAGGCGTTAATCGAAAAATACAACTTTGCTGGCCGAGTTTTTGACAAGACTGAAGGCGACTACTCCATGGTTGTTTCCACAAATTTGGGCGGAGACAAAACAAATTGGTTTACTCACAAAAAAGTAACGCACACCATTGCCAAGGAAAATAATAAATGGGTAAGGACGGTCAAGATTGATTACACTTACACTCAGCCTTCAGATGAGTACGCCCCCTTTGTTAAAAGATTTAAGGATTGGGTAAGAGTGTACGCACCTATTGGATCCAGCTTTATAAGCGTAGAGGGTTCGGAAGATGGAACTTCAACCGATCAGGAACGCAACAGAACATACTTTACCGGTTATATTGAACTCGGTCCTAACGAAACCAAGTCAATGACATTCAAGTATGCTCTGCCCGATAACCTTATTACTAACGGAACATACACTTTGACGATCCAGAAGCAACCCGGAATTGACTCAGAGACACATGTTGTAATAGTAAACGGTAAATCACAGGAGATTCTGTTGAACAAAGACACCAAGGTCAGTTCCAAGCTTTAATTGTATGAAGCAGTACATTACTGAAGCAGTAGTGTTGAAGAACATCAACTACGGTGATTCCAACAAAATATACACCCTATATTCAAAAGAGTATGGAAAAATATCTGCAATAGCTAGAGGAGTCCGAAAGCTTCAGTCGCGCCGTGCAGGTAATTTGGATACTCTAAATCACGTCAAAGTAAAGATTCACGAAGATCACAAGGGGTATAGGTCGATACAGGAAGTTAATACGATAAACGCATTCAAGGAAATAAAAGGAGATTTAGCCTTGGCTTTTAAGTCTCTTTACATCTTGGAATTATTGAATAGATTTCAGGAGTCAGATCATGAGACAGTAGAAATTTTTGTAGAACTGTTAAAAACTCTCAACGAACTTCCCAAAAAGGATTCAATTCCGGATTTAGTAATAGCTCATTTTGAAATTAAATTAATGAGTCTACTAGGATTTCAGATGTATCTTACAAAATGTAATGTCTGTTCGCGACCTTTGGATGATACATGGGAAAAAGTTAAATTTAACTATGCTTTGGGTGGATTTGTTTGTGACACGTGCAGGGAAACGGGATTGCCACTTGATAAGAAGACAGCTCACTTGTTAAGTGACCTTGAACGAAATACTTTTCAAGATTACGTATACGCTGATTCAAAAAATACGATACAAATAGCAGACAAAATAATTAAGAATTACATGCATTTGGTTTCAGATGATGCCATGAGGTACTCCAAACTTCGGGGATTGACGAACCTTTAGTTAGCATTAGTTAGCGACCTCTCAAAACTGCTAGAATTTGTGATTGTTATCGTATATAGTATACTTTAAGCGATATGACGGGTGTTGATTTACAAAAAATAATATCATTATGCAAAAGAAGAGGTTTTGTGTTTCCTTCCTCGGATATATATGGAGGGTGGGAAGCTACGTATGACTACGGACCTTTAGGTGCCGAAATGTTGATGAAGTTGAGAAATTTGTGGTGGCGCGAGTTTGTACACAGACAGCCCGATATAGTGGGTCTCGACGGTGCTATTATTTCTCATCCGAGAGTTTGGGAAGCCAGCGGTCACGTAGAATCCTTCGCAGATGTAATGGTGGAAGACCTTGAAACTAGAAAGCGATATAGAGCAGACCACTTAATTGAGGAAGCTTTAGGTATAAATGCAGATGGTTCAACTCCAGAAGAAATTAATAAAATTATCGAAGACAATAAACTTTTAAGTCCCGACGGAAATAAATTGTCCAAAGCAAAAAGATTTAATAATCTTGTTGAAGCTCAAGTAGGAACTTTGGAAGATGAGAAGACTAAGGCATACCTGCGTGGTGAAACATGTCAGCCGATTTTTTACAATTATAAATTAGTTAAAGACGCGATGCGTTTGAAACTACCGTTTGGTATTGCCCAGATTGGTAAAGCATTTAGAAACGAAATTAAAGTGGGTCCGTTTTTCTACAGAACACGTGAGTTTGAACAAATGGAGTTGGAAATGTTTGTAAACCAAAAGGATGCCACGCAATACTTTGAAAAATTTAAGACATGGAGCATAGATTGGTTAAAAGGTTTAGGTATAACTGAGTCAAAGATGAGATTACGTGATCAGGAATTTAAAGAAAGAGCTCATTACAATAAAGTCGCAACAGATGTTGAATATGAATTTCCATTTGGTTGGAAGGAATTTCAGGGTATCCACTACAGAAGCGATTGGGATCTTAAGAGACACGGAGAATTTTCGGGCGAAGACTTTACTTATACTGATGACGAAACCGGCGAGAAGTATATCCCTCACATTGTGGAGTATTCCATTGGTCTATCCAGGCTGCTATTCGTGCTTCTGATGGACGCATACTACGAGGACGGGGATAGGGTCGTTTTGAAGTTGGATAAGAAAGTGGCGCCTTACGAAGTTGCTGTATTTCCGCTAATGCGCAACAAAGAGGAGCTTGTATCAAAGGCCAAAGAAATTTATAACGCACTAGTTTCAGCAGGCGTTAACACGGCTTGGGATGATAGAGGTAACGTAGGTAAAAGATATTACTCGCAGGACGAGATAGGCACGCCCTATTGTATTACCGTTGACTACACCACTTTGGAAGATAATACCGTTACGATTAGGGACAGAGATACAACAAAACAGGATCGAGTGAACATAGATCAGATTAATAACTATCTAAAGAAGTAAAAAATTCCCTTTAAAACTAAATATTTTCTTCAAAATTTTATGCTGACATTAGATGAAATGTCTTGATGTTCAGATTGGCCTAATTTATCACAATTTCGGGTTTTATTTGTATTGACAATGGATATGTGATGGTGGATATTGGATATAGTCTGGTGATAAATGGTGAAAAATGATATGAAAATGTTTCTTGGGGAATATCAACCTAATATTACCGAAGGTTCGCGCATTGCCCTGCCCAAGAAACTTCGGGATCAAATTCGTGGCGATGAAGTTGTTATGTCGCGCGGGTTTGAGAAATGTATCTTTGTTTATGACAAGGAGGATTGGGTGATGGAAGCCCAAAAGCAAGTTGAAAATCCGATTTCCGATGCGAAAACGAGAGACCTGAAGCGTTATATGTACGCAGGTTCAATCGAAGTAGCAATTGACGCTCAAGGCAGACTTGTCGTGCCAACAAATTTGAAAGATTACGCGTCCGTTAGCAAAGCAACAGCAGTAATTGGCGCCGGAGATCACATAGAAATCTGGGATTTAGATACTTGGTCCAAACATCTTGAGAAAATTTCTGCCGACTTAGCTGGGTAACACTATGAAATACCACAAGCCGGTAATGTTGGACGAAACATTAGCACATTTAAAAGTTGTAGAAGAAGGTAAGTACATTGATATGACGCTTGGTGACGCCGGTCATACTTTGGAAATTTTAAAAAAAGGCGGGAAAGTCTTAGGTATAGAGATAAATGAAGATGCCTTAAGACGAGCACAGGCAAGGATAAGTGAAGAAGGTTTAGAAAAAAACTTCACACCTTGTTTAGGTAATTTTAGAGACATAGATAAACTTGTGAATTCAACTGAATTCGCCAAGGTGAATGGCATTTTGTACGATCTTGGTTACAGTTCGTACCAACTGGATGAGACAGCTATCGGGCTTAGCTTCCAAAGTGAAGCTCCGCTTGATATGAGGCTTTCCAAGGAGCTTGGAGTAACCGCAGCGGACATTGTTAATTCGATATCTGAAAAAAATCTGGCTAATGTGATACGAGAATATTCAGATGAAAGATTTGCAAATAGAATTGCAAAAGCCATAGTAACAAATCGTGATTTGAAGAAGATTCAGACAACAAAGGAACTTGCAGAGCTAATTAAGTCTGAGACTCCTCCAGATTACGAAAAAGGCAGAATACATCCTGCCACCAGAACATTTCAGGCTTTACGAATCCTTGTAAACGACGAAATCGGTAATCTGGAGCTTTCACTGCCTCGGGCTGCGCAACTGCTACTGCCAAGCGGGCGAATGATAGTTATAAGCTTCCATTCGCTGGAAGACAGGGTGGTCAAACAGTTTGGACGAGGTGCGCAGCCCCAATTAATAAAGGTTGTAGAAAAACCGTTGGAGCCCGAAGAGCAGGAGGTTGCACTGAACCCGAGATCCAGAAGTGCGAAAATGAGAATTTTTGAAAAAGCATGAGAATTAAAAGGTACAAGCCAAGAACTAAATTAAACTCTAAGTCACTTTGCGCTATGACGTTTGCCGTGTTTTTACTTACACTGATGGTACGTATGTACATTTCAAGTAAGTTAACTGCGAGCACTGTTGAGATGTCCGAGTTAATCGACAAAAAGATTACTTTGGAGCAGGAAATTGCCAAATTAAATTATGAAAATTCCGGTTTGTCTTCTATCTCAGTACTGGAAGATCGCGCAGTAGCATTGGGATTCAGCTCAATTCAGGATAATCTGCTTTCTCTAGAAATCGACTCTTCAACAACTATAGCCGCTATTTCAAGCCGATAATTAACCAAGAATACATGAAACGCAGCAGTACAAAAGATGTGCATAACACCAGAATAAATTTAATTATTGCCTTTTTTACCTTTTGTTTGGCGGTTGTACTTTTTAATCTTTTTAAAATTCAAGTTTTAAGTTACGCATCTTACTCTTCCATGGCCAATGATCAGTATTGGGGTTTGCAGGAACTTCCGGCATCTCGTGGGGATATCTTAAGTTCAGACGGATACATTTTAGCCGGTGTGCAGTCAAAGTATATGGTTTACGGTGAGCCAAAATTAATTACCGATATACCAAAAACAGCCGAAACACTTGCTGAAACAATTTCCGAGTTCGTATATGCAGAGCAAACCGCTGAAAGCACTGCCTCAGAAGACTTAGACGAGACGCGCGATAAAAATAAGATCTTTCTGGATTTGTATGATAAATACTCTAATCTATTAAAACTGGACAGAGTGTGGGTTGCGCTGCACGGAGGTATTACTGAGAATCAAAAAACTAAAATTGAGGAATTAAAACTAAAAGGTGTAGGTTTTGAGGAAGAACCTGCCCGTTTTTACCCTGAGAATACTCTGGCGGCGCACGTGTTAGGTTTTGTAGGAAAAAATGAAGAAGGGGAGAGTCAGGGTTATTACGGGATAGAAGGTAATTTTAACGAGGAGCTTAAAGGACGCGCCGGAAAAATCGTTGAAGAAAAAGACGCATTTGGTACGCCAATCTTAATTGGCGGACACAAGAGAATACCATCTATTGAAGGTAGAGACATTGTTCTAACAATTAATCGTTCTATTCAATATATGGTGGAAAAAGAACTTAAGCGAGGTGTAGAAGAATACGATGCGGTGTCCGGCACTGTAATAATTATGGATCCAAATACCGGCGAGATAATCGCACTTGCCAATTACCCAACATATTACCCAGAGAGCTATAACAAAGAAGCTGTTGATTTAGAAATTTCACCTCATAGAAAATCGCTTGAGAGAAGAAACTTAGCAATTGCGCAGATGTATGAGCCGGGATCAGTAATGAAACCCTTTACCGTGGCGGCAGCAATTGATCTGAACATGGTAACTAAAGATACAACATTCGAAGATGAAGGACCTGTGTGGTATTCAGAAAAAAAGATAGATAACTGGGACGGCAAGCATCACGGTACTCAAACAATTGTTCAGTTATTACAAAAATCTAACAATATCGGTGCTGCGTGGGTGGGCCATCAGGTTGGACCCAAAAATATGTCTAAATATTTAACAAATTTCGGGTTTGGTTCAAAAACAAAGATTGAGCTGGAGGGAGAAGATTCAGGAGTTTTACGAGCTTACAGAGATTGGACAGATATTGATTTAGCAAACATTTCTTTTGGTCAGGGCATTTCAGCTACACCACTTCAAGTTTTAACAGGTTTTAACGCTTTGGCAAACGGAGGCCATTTGTTGCAACCGAAAATTATTTCCAAGATTATCGACAACGGAAAAGAAATTGTAATTCCGACTAAAATTGTAAGACAAGTGGTCTCTAAAGAAACATCAGAAATAATGACTGATATGTTGGAAAAGGCAGCTTCCGGAGGAGAGGCAACCTACTATGTTTCCAAGAAATATAGAATTGCCGGTAAAACCGGTACTGCGCAGATTTATGTTGACGGAGCATACGATCCAACTAAAACCAATGCGACTTTTGCCGGCTATCTGATTGCGGACAGGAAATTTTCAATGATCGTGAAACTTGAAGAACCGCGTGCTAAGATTTTCGCTTCAGAAACTGCTGTACCTTTATGGATGGATATAACCGATGAGTTGGTTAAGTTCTACGGAATTACGCCCGATAGATTTGAAGAAGCAGCCGTTAATTCTAATTAAACTAGATATAACCTTCTTAAAAATATAAACTTCTGTGTTAATTTAGTTGTGTGATCCCGGTATCCACAAGACAAAAAGGTAAAGTTGGTGAAATAATAGGCAGAAGGTACCTTGAGCTCAAAGGTTATAGACACGTTACAAGTAACTGGTACTGCAATTATGGTGAAATTGATCATATCTTCACATACAACTCGATTTTAATATTTACGGAAGTTAAATTTGTAACGAATGTAAATTATTGTAGACCTGAAGATTTATTCAACTACAGAAAAAGAGCTAAGTTTCAAAGAGCGATAAGAATTTTTTTGAATAAGTATCGTAGTAAGGTGTTTAAGTGGAGAGCAGATTTAGTTTGTATAACTCAAGATGAACAGAGATTTTGGATTCAGCACTATTGCAATGTACTAGGCACGGGTTGATTTACGACTTCCTTAACTTTGTTATGGAAAGCTGCGTAGGTAGGATCGATTGGCGCCAGAACCCAAGCTCCGCCGTAATCCTCCATTGGAGGATTGAAGACGTAGTCAGAGTCGAGAAACAAGGACACATAAGTATACTTGTCCTTATCCTTATACATATCCCAAAGATAATATGCGTCTGACAATGTAAGAGATGTGTCCATACGGCCATCTGTAATCATTTTATAAGCTTGCTCCACATTCATTGGATTAAAAATACTCTTGGGTTGTAGAACCGCCCCAACCATTCCTTTGAGAAGAAGATGTTGTCTTTTCATTCTTGCCCAGTCACTTCCCTCTCCGTTAGTACCTTTTCTGGATCTTGAGAAAATAAGTGCGCGCTGACCGTCCATTACTTCTGTCCCTTGCTCAAATGCTACAGTTTGGTATGTTTTCGTCACGTCTACAGGATACTGGCTGTCCACAAAACTGTTCTCAACCGCCACTTCTACTCCACCGAAACTGTCAATAATCCATGCGAAGTCTTCAAAGTCAGTAAGTATGTAGTTATCAACTTCAAGTCCAGTAATCTCTTTGAAGGCACTCTGAAGTGACTCCCAACCACCTTGAATATAAAGCGCGTTCACTCTGGAATTTTCTACCCACAGATCGCGGGGTATGGAAATAAGTAGAATTCTGTTTTTGGTAACATTAATAGATAGGATAACCATAGTGTCGGTCCTATAGGCCGATTCAAACTTACTTCGTCTGTCAATTCCTAGGAGTGCAATATTTATTTCCTTGTCAGTTAAACTAGATGAAAATATGTTTATCGGCTCTTTTGGAGGAGTTTGTTGGTCCTTCTTATTCAAAATAGCAAAAGGATTAAGTATCTCGGAAATATTCGTATTAACCGTTTTTATCCACGTGACATAAACAAGAGCACCTATAGTTATAAGGAGCAGCAGAGAAATGAGAATTACCAATTTTTTAGCAAACACTTCAATAGGATATTTCATTATGGAAATTAAAGTCAATAAGATAAAGACTATTGAAGTGGGGCGGTTGATTATGTACTATTTAACCATGGGTAAAAAGATACTATTTGTAGAAGACGATGAGGGCTTTTTCAACCTTTTTTCTGCTGCCTTAAGCATGCGTGGGTATGAGATTATCCACGTTGTTGACGGTTCTCAGGCTGTAGAGAAGGTAAAAGTAGAGAAACCTGACCTTATACTTCTTGATATTATCTTACCGGGTATGAGCGGCCTTGATATTCTAAAGGAGCTTAAAGAAACAGAAGATACCAAAACGATTAAAGTTGTAATGCTCACAAATTTTGGTACCGACAGCAATGTTAACAAAGCTGTTGAGCTTGGCGCCGACGATTACCTGATGAAGTATAATGTTGTTCCGTCCGAACTGCCTGATAAAGTCGCTTCCCTTCTAGGAGAGTCAAAAGACTCAGAAGTCAAATTTATCAGTTAAAAATGAATGTCTGCCTATGCTGTTACTCTGATAATAATAGAATCACTTCTGCTGCTTGTTTTGTTAATCTTTTTCATCTATAAATCCGTTAAACTGTCCCACTTAATAAACGAAGTCATCTTGCTTAGAAGAAATAGTGAAAAACAAAATCAGGTCCAACGAGAACGTGATGATTTTCTAGCAATGCTTGTGCACGAGCTTAGATCCCCCTTGTCTGTTATGAAAGGAGCCTCAGATCTTATGCTTAAAGACGCGCAGAATTTGTCTAAGGAGCAGATCGAGACTTTACTCAATCAGATAAAAAGCTCTTCTTCAGGAATGCTAAATATCGTAAATGATATTCTAGACATTTCCAAGTTGGAGTCGGGAAAATTTGAAATAGTCAAAGTTAAGGGAAATATAAACCAGATACTTATTGAAGAGAGCGCTTACTACGTGCCAATGGCTAATTCCAAACAAATTAAAATTAATAATAATGTTGATGAAAAACTTCCAGAATTTGAATTTGATCCTGATAGAGTGCGCCAGGTCCTGAAGAATTTGCTTTCAAACGCCGTTAAGTTTACTGCTGAAAATGGCAGTATTGAATTAAGGTCAGAATTGCGTGGCGACATGGTGACAGTGTGCGTCTGTGATACCGGAGACGGGATTACTGACGACATGAAGCACAAACTATTTCACAAATTTGTTCAGCTAAATAATCATAATCACACAAAAGAAAGAGGTACGGGGTTAGGTTTAGTTATAGCTAAAGGTATAGTTGAGGCACACGGAGGAAATATCTGGATTGAAGACAACAACCCCAAAGGCTCGAAATTTGTTTTTACGCTTCCCTTAAGACAGGCTTAAACCATGGAAATTAATAAGGAAATCTTTAGAGCATACGATATCCGAGGTGTATTTCCGGATCAAATAAATAACGATATAGCAAAAGCTATCGGTAAAGGTATTGGAACCATTTTTCAAAAAAAGTCTATTAAAAACATTGTAATAGGAAGAGACAATAGGCCCAGCTCATACTCGCTTTGCCCAAATTTGATTGAAGGAGTTTTATCTACAGGATGCAATGTTACCTATACCGGAATTACAACACAACCAATAATTCACTTCCTGACATTTTTAGACGATTTCGAAGCAGGTATAAATGTTACGGCCAGCCATAACCCTAAAAAATACAATGGAATAAAAATTGATTTAAATGACGCTCAACCATTTTACGGAGAAGCGCTGGACGAGTTATACGAAGTTGTTAAAGCCGGAAATTTCATAAACGGCGAAGGTACATTTAGAGAAAAAGATTATAACGGAATCTATATTGATCATCTTGCAGAGCGCTTTAGTTTTAAAAACAAACTAAAAGTGGTCGTTGATTGCGGAAGCGGTGCCACCAGTGAGTTAGCTCCTATTTTAATGAGAAAATTGGGAATGGACGTAACTGATGTTTATTGTAAGTACGACAGTGATTTTCCAAACGAGGTTCCGGATCCGGAAAACCCCTCATTTCTTGCTGAATTGAAGTCCAGCGTTACCGACAATGGGGCGATTTTAGGCTTTGGATTCGACGGTGACGGTGACAGATTAGGCGTTGTAGATGAACGAGGAACTTCCTATAGCGCAGACAGACTTTTAATGCTGTTTGCCAGAGACATTCTTTCTAAAAATAAAGGTGGAAAGATCGTCTATGATGTTAAATGTACTGCTTTGCTGGAGGATGTTATTAAACAATATTCCGGAGTACCTGAGATGATTAAAACCGGCAGAGCCTACGTTCTACGTGAGGTATTAAATGGAAATTCAGTACTAGGTGGAGAGCTTTCCGGACATTTTTATTTTAAGGATGATTATTTTGGATTTGACGACGCGCTCTACGCAGCCTGCAGATTAATAGATATTTTAGACAGATCCGGCAAACTACTTTCTGAAATAATGAGTGAATTTCCGCAGGCGGTAAACACTCCTGAAATTAGAATTCCCTGCCCGGACGATAAGAAATTTGTTTTTATAGAAGAATTTACAAAGTATGTTAAGAATAATGCTTCCTATTTAAAGGTTTTAGATATCGATGGCGTCAGGGTGTCGGTTTCCGAGCATGGTTGGTTTCTGATTCGAGCATCTAATACCTCACCTTACCTAAGTATGCGAATTGAAGGCACTAATTCTTCTGAAGTTTCCTCAATTATGCAGGATTTGCTTAAGATTTTGAGAAATTACGATTATTTGGATCTAACAAATTTGAAATAAGTTTCTCCCTAGGGTTTATAGTGCTATATGTAGGTGCTATACTAAAATCATGAATAAAAAAACTGCCCAAATTCTATGGTTTAAAAATATTCGCAAGACCGATATCCCTGTAGTAGGTGGTAAAGGAGCAAATCTTGGAGAGATGGTGTATGCCGATATACCAGTACCCAATGGTTTTGTCGTTACCGCTAACGCTTACTACGATTTTATTAATTCCACATCCATAAAAAAGAAAATTATGACTGAGTTAGCCAAACTAGACGTGGACGATTCGGCAGCTCTTCAAAGAGCTTCAAAAAACATTGAAACTGCAATTATGGCTGCTGAGT
>MEWG01000021.1:16266-16377 GCA_001773295.1 candidate division WWE3 bacterium RIFOXYD1_FULL_39_9 | reverse complement strand
GAAGTTGTCCAGGAAGTTTACAACGATCCTGCAGCTGGAGTCACCGGCCTACTGTTCAAGTCAGATCCCGGCCTGGGACATCTGGACGACGGAACAACCATTGAGATCATG
>MEWG01000021.1:6905-16136 GCA_001773295.1 candidate division WWE3 bacterium RIFOXYD1_FULL_39_9 | reverse complement strand
AAACCAAATCTCCTCTCTCTTTTTTAAACGACAAAACCGCTTTGGGGATGGGTAAAAAATTAATTTTACCTATCCTTACAGCGGTTTTCTTGTCACGACAGCGGTGCCGGCTTCTTTCCGAAGGCGCAATCGCTCTCTCCGTTGACGAAGATCCACGTACATCGGACAGATTCATTTGTGTGGGCAAGGAGCTGCATAGCCATTAAGGCTGCGTTTCTTTCGCGCGCAACCATGCTGGCGAAGGCCTCCGCACTGTCTCCAATCGCGTAGCCTTTCACGTCAAAGTCAGGCTGGCCGTAAATGTCAGGTCCAAATGGCAACACTTCCCAGGCCAAGTCGACGTTGCGCTCACTCAGAACTATCCGGAGTTCTCTTTCAATTTCCTCTGCCATTCCCCGTGCTCGTCTTTCCAGATTATCGATCTCTGTATCCAATGAAAAATCCCTCGGAATCTTGTACTTAAGCGTAAACCAGAGCATGTGCCCCTCCTTTTGTGTTTTGGGTTATTCTTTGATGACGTGAATTATAAGCGATATCCCCAGAACAATCAACCTATAGGGAATTAATAAATTCGTTATTATTCGATTAATGTGTTACTATGCTCGCACATGGGAAACTTTAATAGAAACGACAGATCAGGATCACGCGGAGGCTTCGGAAATCGAGGCTTTGGAGGCGATAGAGGACGTGGGGGTCGCGGCGGCTTTGGCGGCGGCGATAGAACCATGTATAAAGCCGTTTGTGCTAAATGCGGTAAAGATTGCGAAGTTCCTTTTGAGCCAAGAGACGGCCGACCTGTATTCTGCAGCGATTGTTTTGAAAAGACCGAGGGTGCCTCAACTTCCAGTTCCAGAGGATTTCAGGATTCTAGAGGTTCTAGAGACTCCAGAGATTTTCAGGACAGAGGTCCAAGAAGACCTGATTTTGAAAGAAGCGAAGCTCCTAGACCTCGTATAAAAGAGGATATTGACGCCATAAACACCAAACTCGATAAAATATTAGAAATGCTTGCTGCTACTGTTACAGAGGAAGAAGAGATAGTTCCTACCAAAGTAAAAGTCTATAAGAAAAGAACCCCTAAAGTTAAGAAGTAATTTAACTAATTTCTCCATTTTGTAAAAAGTTAATAAAAACACGAAAGGCGCTAGTTGTTGCAGATGCAAACAAGAAGCGCCTTAAGGTCAGTGATTTTTAGTTTTTCAGGCCTGTGTTGAGTCGATTACTTTCCAATTTCCCAGATCTTGGTCCACTTGGCCAAGCTTACAGTAGTTGTGGCGTCAACTTTTCGCAACCCCGGTATGTGGAAATTTGTGAGGTAATCACGGATCGCCATTTTGAGCGCTTCATCGCAGCTGATCTGCATGGCAAATCGTTCCTCCTGGCTCAAGTCATGGCCGGTGCGCTCTACCGTGATATGTATGTCAGCCACGTCGTCTAAAGCACTTACTTCTATTAAACGTAGCTTGATGTTCTCGGGCGCCTTCAAGAGCACAGGTGCAATACGTGTTGCAATTGTGTCAGAAAACGTGCGCAGGTGGTTGAGCAGTTCGTAGTGTGCAAAAGGTTTGGCGTAAACAAATACATCCGGCATTTTACTACTCTCCTTTTTTTGCCTAATATTGGCTAGTTTTGATTTGACTGGGAAATTATACGACTTTAGAGTTTTCGTTACAACTTATAGTTATTTACATTAATTTGGTATTTAAACGCAAGCAGGGTCACATTGTTGGTAGATACCATTCAAGATGACCCTGCGATTGTTCAAAAGTGGCGGCTTTTGTACAGCTTAAAGACTTATCGAGACTACATGTCCCGGGTTATGCAACTCCAACGTGAATCGCTTTTCTCCTATATAGAGATCCCAGTTTTCACGTTTTCGGCTTACACCTACGAACAGGAGTGGTGCTTTGTTCTTCATGCCCGGTAACGTATCGCCCCACACCTCTTTCAATTTGTTGTTGAGCTCTGTTCGGCTCTGCTCACCGGTAAGTGCTGCGTACTGGGCGATTGATTCGGCCAAAAACCTGAGCGGTGCCGTGTAATTGTGCCCCGCACCGATGGTCTTCAGCAACTCTCTGGTTTGGTGCGAAATGATGCCGTTGAGCATGGCGTTTCCGACATCTTTCTGATAGTTGCGTAACCTGGCAAGAATCACCATGGATATAACTTGCACAATTCCGAGAACTATCAAAAATCCGGTCATATACAGCCATTCGACATTGTTCACGGTAATTTCCATTTCAGTCCTCCTCTAGAGTGTTCCCCCAAGACTTAAAGCCTTATTTAAGGGGGTTTGTATGTGATTTGTGTCTGTTATCTTTCCGCCAAAAGATTGTAAACGTTCGTGCTGGAGGTGATTATAGACCCGCTCATCCAAAGCGTCAAATGCTATAGGGCATAAAGCTCCGAATAATCAATCGGATTATTTAAAAGCAAACGGCACCATATGTTTGGAAAAGATTCCAAGTCATATAGTGCCGTAGGTCAGGTTCTAGTTGTAAACCTCCTTTTCTAAGATATTCTTGTTCGAAAAACTGGTCCCAAGCTGACCGCAGATCCGATATCAGGCATCTGACGAAGACCCAGAATTCTCGCCATTTTAACAGATGCTGCGCTTTCCTCTGAGGGTACCGCAATGTTTTCCAATGGTATGCCAAATTCTTCAGCCGTGATAACTGCACCTTTATTTCTTTGTGACAGCTCCAGAAGTGATCTCCTTTTGTCAATTTCAGTCCCTTTAGCAACTGCCTCCATGTGCGTGTTGTACGGAGCCTTGGCGATGAGCAGATTTATGACGCGCATGAAACACTTGTAGCCTGCAAATGCCAAAGAAACGGTGTGTGCGGGATCCACCTTTGTCCAGCCGGGAACTATCAGAAAATTTGGTTGTGAACCTGTCGGGTATTCGTATCCGCGTACCACAACTTCGTTTCCATCTCGTTCGAAATACTTTTCATGGGCAATCCATTTCTTCGGGTAGATCACAAAACTCATTGTTGCCACGATCTGCTCCTCGAACAAGATCACGGTTGTCTGGCACCTTATCAGTTCAGGATCAAATGCAAGCCCTTCAAAAACCGATGCATGCTTCTCGTCCATCTTCGGCATTCCTCTTGAATCCCCCCTGAGACTGGTTTCCAGTCTGTAGTACATGACAGGTGTATCAACCGGAGCAACTGAATACCCCGCAGGCCATAATGTACTGGAGAATTCTTCATAAAGAGCTTGAGCTAGAAAAGCTATGTACATCCTACCTCCTTATTTTTTGATTTCTGTTTGGATGCAGAGATTTTACACCATGTAAAGGTCGCCTTCAACGTTATAGGTTATTCTTGGTTGTTTTGTGTCTGATTTCTTTTCTTAAAAATTTGACCCGCATGATTGCATGTGCAACTTTTGCGGGTCATTCTACGAACGAGTTATGTTATTGTTTCACGGTTAGCGCTTCGAATGCTTCTGAAGTGACATTTGCACCGCAGTGTACGCACTGACGAGTTTCCAGGCTTTCTTGAGAAAGCATGGTGTCGCAGGCAATACACTTTTTGAGTGCTTCCTTGCGATCGAGTTCCCACTGAGCCTCGTAGGCTTCCCGTACTTTAGCATCTCTGGCGTCAAAGAAGGCTGTTTCTTCAGGTCGGGCTGCTTTGTCCAGGAGGTTCCAGATCGTAAACTTCAGACCGAGGCCTTGTGCCTGGTTAACAACTTTCTGTCGGATTTCTTGGGAAACGTCCCCAATTGTTTCCGCAAGCCCCTGCAGATTTCCCAAGATGCCACGGCGACGAGCGTTATTTAATTTTTCAGCGGTGTGCAGAACTGTAGTAACCAGATCTGTTGCCTTTCCGACGCCTGCCTGGATGGCCAGAGGTCCCATCTCTACCTTTATTCCGTCGTCGTTTGTGTACGTGAGTCTGATCTCGATGGCATCAACCCAATCACCTTGGACCAGTTCGAGAATCGAGACGGTCATGCCCTGTCCATTTGGGACGTATGTGAGATCGGTGTCGTTGTCGTCCAGGGTTAGCAGGGCATCTGTAAGGGTCCTCATGCTGCAGTAATATACATGCGGATTTGGGTGGTACATTATAGTTGTAGCCGCCGCACCAGTGATTCCGATGCCTGCAAGCACTGCGCCCAACAGGTCACTCGCTGGGTTTTCCTGTCCGGAAGGGGTAGCTTTTCTACTCAAAGCAGCCAGAGTCCTTTTTGTTTCCTCGGACCGAGCCGCCTGTGCTGGAAGAGCTTCCGCCATTCGTTCCAGGTACGTGCGCAATCCAGAAATATTTTTATAGTCCCTTTGATAGTCGCGCCGTAACCCCGGATGGAGCCCGTCCCAAACTTGTTGAAAAGACGGGTTTTCCGCCAACAAACCTTTCAGTTCCTCGTCTGTTAAAGACATGATCTTCTCCTTTTTTGTGATTATTTTTGGTTCTTACTTAATTGATGCCGGAATTATAAGCGTTTTGGTACGCCAATTCAACTCTATGGGGTAATTGACTATTCCGCAGCGTTGACGGGGGCAGTAGTGATATAATATAGGTCATTCCAATCTAATCTAACCAAAAAAAAGGAGAGATAAGTTGAACACCAAAAAGTTATACGTCTGGGCGACTATCCTGTTAGTTGCCGCCATGGTCGCGTTGGCATACGGCATTTCCGCAGTACGCGGTAAATCGCCGGATGTTGTCGAATTCGACACGATCGAAGAAGCGCAGAGCTGGCTTGAGGAACGGGGGCTAGAAGTAGCGAATCCAACTGCAACCACGCCGAATTTCCTACAGGAAACCGCAGGTGTTACAGCAATCGGATGTTCCCACACTACCATCGTACCTGATTCAAATCTGGCCGGTCCACTGGGAGTAAATACCCAGGTGGTTCAGATAAATAAAGCATTTTGCGAGGATCGGACGTCGCCGCTTTTCAATACGGAATTGCTGGACATTGGTTCGAGATGGCCAGGCGACCCGGCAAAACCCACACAGTTACATCGTGTCTGGGGCTTGGTTGCTGTTCGGAATTCGGCAACGATGGAGCTGGTAACTGCTTACGCGTTCGATGTTACCGGCGACCCAAGTCTTACTACGGCAGTGCAGACGCAAATCAATTGGTTGGGGCCGACGGATGGCAAGCAGTATCGCTTTGATGCAGAAGTCAATGCGAGGGCATTGCCGGAAAACGTTGGACCTGCAACTCATTTTGAGAGTTGGTTTGTGACAACTGGTATGAAGCAGGTTTTTCTGCCGTTGATTGTCACAAGCGATGCGGAGATATGCCCATTCAAGCTGCACGTCAAGAGTAGCTATTTTGGGGATACCGATGAAACCTACTGTTTCACCCCCACAGGCATAAGCCACGCAGAGCTACACTTTACCTGGGGAGAACCAGTTGCCTCATGGTGGGAGGATACAAACGGGAATAAGCTTACGGGATTTCCCGGAACCGATGTAATTTATCGGTTAGATTCGCCACACTCGTATAGGGACTACCCTGAAACGGAAAACCTTATGATTGGAAACGAATGGTACCCGACTGGACCTGCACCATGGCTGGCTACACATCACGAGCTATCGGGTCAGTTTGTCCTGGGCGACGTGGCGTATCGTGTAACAGTACCTATGATTTGGGATCCGTAGACTTAAAGAAAGGGTAAAATACGTTCAGATGTAGTTTTGTTTTTTGTAAATTAAGTTAACCAACTTAATTTGTAACCCCTCGATAGATTCGTAGCTAAAACGAATAATCGGGGGGAATTTCTTTTAAATAAAAAAGACAAATAGATCTGAGCATTATTTTACTTCGTGAAACAAGTTAGAAGTGGATAATGAGTATTCTTATTACTCTATTGGTTAGAAAAATTTTAAGAAGATCTTTAAAAAATCGAGAATTCTGTAAAGAGATGGCAGATAAATTTTCAGATAGTTATTTTAGAAATTTATTTGATATTTACAAAGGTACAGATCGGGACCTTCGAGATTCAGGTGTATTCCAAAATAAATACCCCAAGAATTTTAGCAGTCTCCGTACAGTTATGTAGAACAAGCATCTAGTGAGTTGATTGTACTTTAAATCTTTACACCCTGTTCTGTAGATGTACATTGATAGGCGTTTATTCGTACTCTTTGTCATATTTTTTGTATGTAAGGATAGAGCTTCAAAGTGCCCTGTGTATCTTAGAATGCGCATGCATTAGTATGTCAAATAATATTTCTCATGCTTAGCAGGTCGTTCCTTTACAGCATCGGTCTAATACTGCTTATTTGCGCTGTATTTTACAATAAAAATACTTGCAACGTATCTCCTATAAAGTTAATATTATTACGTGCCTGCCAAGAACACACACAGGGTCCATGATAAAGGTGTTTTTTTCCACGTTTATAATAGAGGTGTTGCTAAAGGACTTATTTTTAGGGACGCAGACGACTACCAAACCTTTTTAACTTTTTTGAATGAGTACTTATCACCACTGCAGTTAAATTCTAAGCAAAAAAAATCATTTAATGTCCGGGGCAAGACCTATCAAGGTACCCCTCGCCTACCTAAGAATCATGCCGGTCAGGTTGAGCTGTTGGCTTATACTCTTGAACCGGATCACTTCCATCTAGTTGTAAAGCAGATTGCTCCTAAGGCATTGCAGCATTTTATCCGCTCCTTGTGCACCAGGTATTCAATATATTTTAATAAAAAATACGGGCGAACTGGCCCAGTTTTTGAAGGCCCGTATAAGTCCTCCAAGCTGGATGCCGCGACTACTCTACCCCAGCTTACAAGATACATTCACAGGCACTCTTTGAACTCTACAGCGAATTTTTCGTCCTACCCCGAGTACTTGGGTAATAGAATTACTCAATGGATAAATACGACTCCGGTTATACATCTTTTTTCAAATTCTGACCTAAGTGGTCAGTCGGCACAGGAAAGTTATAGATATTTTGTCGAGAAGTATGAACTTGGGCCTCAAGAACAATCTGCACTTAATTTAATTTCGTTAGAAAGTGCCCCCTTCCATAATATCTCTTCCTCGGATACCGGAGAGCCGGTTGTAATGCAGACAGCGACTGTTGAAATGCCTGCGGTACAGACGACAGAATCGATTGATGTTCATATTGACACGTTGATTCCCGATAGGAATAAAAGTTTTATATCCCAAATGAAGATTCAGGCAGGTGTCCCAGAGTTTGCGGTGTTTACGGCAGTATTTATTTTGCTTTTCTCTGTCGGTATTGGCAATGTTCGCGCTAATATTGGAAAAAATTTAGAAATGCCTAAGATATTTACTCGTTCGGCTGTTGAACCCACTGGCGACGGTACTTTGGAAACCAAAACAATGGAAACAACAGAAACTAAGGAGATAGAAGATGTCGCAGAAACCTCTACGTCCGAACAATCAGTTGCAGAGATAAATGATGTACAGCCGTCCCCACAAGTTGCTGGAATCAACGATGAAAGTCAAAAGATGTTAGTAAGAGCAAAATTAGGCGAAGATACGGATTTCATAAACATCAGACAGCGCCCTTCAGTTGATTCAGAACAAATAGGTGTGGCTTTGAACGGCGAAACCTTCGAACTTGTTACGCTGGACTTAGGATGGTGCGGCGTGAGGCTGAAGGATGGGACGATCGGCTACATGTCTGCCGCATTTTTAGAGTTACTTGGAGGTGTAAATTAGTATGCGAAAGTTGCTTATATACATTGGGTTTATATTGGCTTGTCTAGCGGTAGCTGCTACGTTTGCTACTGCCGGAACATACGCGCAGTTGGTAGGTGCAGTACTGCTATACCCGGTATTGGTGTTCATTGCTCTAAAACTCTTCCCGCATGGGAAACCAAAGACTGTACCAAGCTCCTGCCCACTAGTCTCTGCGCAGCCATTAGTTGGAGATGCAGTTGAGGAAACTAATGTTGATGATCACAGCAAGAGAGAATTTCTAAATCTAATCGGTACGGCAGGTATTACTTTCTTCTTATACTCGATATTTGATAAAAGGGCTGAGTCCATTTTCTTGGGCAAGGCTATGAATAGTGGAATTACAGCTATTGAGGATGCGGTAGGTAACATAATCAACCCAGCTATGGTGCAGCCGACAGACGGGTATCAAATATCCGACATCGATACCGATGACATGGTTTACACTTACTTCGGATACACAAGGGTTGACGGCGGCTGGTTCATTACCAGGCAAGACGAGTCAACGGGAACATTCAGATACGTAAGAGGTTCCGGAGACTATCAGGCTAACTGGGATGTCCGCGGAGATCTCAATTACGACTATTTCCACAACATTTTTTCTAAATAGATCTATTCCACGTATTGACCTTTTCAATTCAAACCTGTAAAAGTAGGATCACAAGTATTCAGCTTGAACATATGCCGGACCTATCAATAATCATTCCAACCAGACAAGAAAGATATTTACAACAAACAATTGAGGATTTGAGGGCTAAAGCCGAAGGTTCCATCGAAATAATAGTTGTTTTAGACGGTTACTGGCCGGATCCCCCTCTTCCAAATTACGACAATGTTATTGTTATTCACCACGGAACAATTGAAGAAAACATGGGGATGCGCCAAAGTATAAATGCCGGCATGTCTGTTGCCCAAGGTAAGTATGTGATGAAATCTGACGGGCATTGTTTATTTGATCAAGGATACGATAAAAAATTAATTGAGGATTGCGACGACAATTGGGTAGTTATCCCCCGCCGATACAGATTGGATGTAGAAAACTGGAAAGTTGCTCCGGATGCCAGGCCTCCTATTGATTATCAATTCTTAACTTATCCATATATTCGCACGCATGATCCCGAATGCGGACTTCACGGGGACGACTGGAGAGAACGTTATTACGATAGACAGGATATTTTAATCGATGACAACATGTCTACTCAAGGATCGCTGTATTTTATGCCTAGAGATTGGTGGTTTAAGATGATCCACCCGATGAACGTGGAATTATACGGTCCGTTTATTCAGGAGGCGCAGGAGATTTGTAATAATACTTGGTTGGGAGGCGGAAGGGTCGTAGTTAATAAAAAGACTTGGTACGCCCACTGGCACAAAGGCAAAGCAGGTAAAAATTACGGTTTTTCGAATGCCCGATATGCATTTCACCAAGCAGAACGTGACCGAGGAAGAAGAAATTGTATAGATTATTGGATAAATAACAAGTTTCCTAAGAAGGTACATGATTTTGAGTGGTTGATTGATAAGTTCTGGCCGGTACCTACATGGCCAAA
>MEWG01000021.1:5937-6874 GCA_001773295.1 candidate division WWE3 bacterium RIFOXYD1_FULL_39_9 | reverse complement strand
ACCGATAAGTTGAGAGAAGACAGTTGATAAAATAGTAAAGAGACTAAGATGAGAAATCGAATTGATTTGGCAAAGTACTTCAAAGAGTTAGGTTTCAAGCGCGGTGCGGAGATAGGTGTAAGTTTTGGGTACTACAGCGAGGTGCTGTGTAAGAACATTCCGGGATTAAAACTTATCTCAGTAGATAGTTGGAACAGCGCAGGTAATCGCGCAAGGGAGTTCAAACTTAATCTATCAGCAGAGGCGGAAACCAGAAGAAAACTGGCATCTTATGAGGTATTAGTAATAAAAGGAGACAGTTTAGAAGTAGCCGAGCAAGTTCAAGACGAATCGTTGGATTTTGTTTTTATTGATGCGGGCCACGGTTACACATCAGTCAAAAGTGACATCGAGGCATGGAGCAAGAAAGTTAAAAATGGTGGTATCGTTTCCGGGCACGACTATTACGTATTTCTTCATAGCGGGAACCGTGGGGTAATTGACGCCGTAAACGAATATGTTAAAAAGCATAATTATCATCTGCAAGTAATAGATTGGGATCGCGACAACCCTGTAAGAGATGATAGACCGCCGTGTTGGTATTTTGTAAAGACATAAGCAGTCTTTCAGTTACTAATTAAATCTCTATGTATGATAAATTACATGGTTGAGGGATAAAAAGGTTAGTTGTTGGTGCTATTGTTTAAACACTACTATGAAAATATTTTTAGATATTGGGGCGCACGTTGGTCAGACAACCAAAATTGCACTTGAGGAAAAATATGGTTTTGACAAAGTTTACTGCTTTGAGCCGGTTGAGGAGTGTTCCAATGTACTTAAAAAAATAGAAGATACTAGGGTTATTGTCTGTGAGTACGGACTGTGGAGCGAAAATTGTACAAAGCAGATCTTTAACCCCGGAAGTAAAGGTGCGTCTGTTTTTGCAGATAAGTTTAGA
>MEWG01000021.1:0-5926 GCA_001773295.1 candidate division WWE3 bacterium RIFOXYD1_FULL_39_9 | reverse complement strand
ATCAAGGGAAATAAAGCTAGTAAGTGCCGGTGACTGGTTTGCGCAAAACTTAAAACCCGAAGATCAGGTCTACCTAAAAATAAACTGCGAAGGCGCCGAATGCGCTATTTTGGATAATTTGATTAACTCAGGTGAATACAAGAAAGTTAATGTTCTAATGGTGGACTTTGATGTCCGCAAGATACCCTCACAAAAACATTTAATGGCTGAGATGAAAACTCGATTAAACAAACTGGACATTCCTAAAATTTTTTATATCGACGAGTACCATCTTGGAAAAGGCACACACAGTTACTTTACACATTACTGGCTGGACAATTCATGAATATAATATGGGTTAATAAAACAAGAGAAGACCTTGCCCAGGAATTTAGCGGCATTGGAGTCGAGATAGGCGTAGAACAGGGAGTTTTTTCGGAAATAATTTGTCAAAACAAAAATGTACAGAAGTTGTACTCAATAGACGCTTGGAAGTCCCACAGAGAGTATAGAGATCACACCCATCAACAGAAACTGGACAAATTCTATGAGTTGAGTAAAATTCGTCTATCACCTTACGATTGCGAGCTTGTACGTAAATTTAGTTCGGAGGCCGCGTCCGATTTTATGGACAAAGTTTTAGATTTTGTATACATAGACGCTAACCACGATTACGAGCACGTTACCGAAGATATAGAAATGTGGCTAAAAAAAGTCAAAAGTGGAGGAATAATTAGCGGACACGATTATATTAGAAGAAAAGGCCAGGATAAGTATTATGCAGTTGTTCAGGCCGTAAACGATTTTGTAAAAGCTAACAAAATCGAGGAATTATTTATTTATCGAGGTGAACAACCTGCCAGTTGGAAATTTATTAAACCTTGATGTCGGTTTTTAACCAAAACAAAATGTCAGCAGATACAATATCAGAATTTATACTCTCAAAGTTTAATATTGACTATAACGACAAAACACAAATGCCAATCGAAATCCCTGGATTTGGCAGATACGAACTTGCCGATATGTTTAGGGAACTCGGATTTAAAGTTGGCGCTGAGATCGGAGTGTACCAAGGAGAATATTCCGAAGTTTTGTGCAAAGCCAACCCGGAAGCGAAATTATATAGCATCGATCCGTGGGAGCCGCACGATGACTACACCGCATTTGTAAAACCCAAGACATTTGAAAAAGCTTTTGAAATGGCTAAAGCTAGACTTTCAGGACGAAATTGCGAAATGATTAAAAAAAAGAGCCTTGATGCTGTAAAGGACTTTGCAGATGAATCGTTAGATTTTGTTTACATCGACGGGGATCATTCATTTCAGGCATGTACGAATGATATTGTAGAATGGTCAAAAAAAGTTAGAGTTGGCGGGATTGTTGCCGGTCACGACTATATAAAACACTTACCTCGTTCTATCATTCATGTCTATGAAGTAGTTAATGGGTATACTCAAGCCTACCGCATTCGTCCGTGGTTCATAACTGCGCCTAAAGTTATTATCAACGGAGTAATTACGCCGGAGGAGAGAACATTTTTTTGGGTAAAAACACTTTTCCCAGAGCCAAGGAGATACGATTAATGAAAATTGCCGTTATTACAGCTAACTTGGGCAACTTCGATCCCAGAATAGATTATGTTGAGCAATCGGTGAAGCATGATTTTTATCGGTTTACTGACGAAAACTTTCCTCCAAGACACAAGGCAATGACCTCCAGACTTCAAGCTAGGATTGTAAAAATGTTTGGATGGCAGATGGTTCCGGGATATGACTACTACATTTGGGTTGATGCATCCTGTACTTTATCCAGCCCTGACTCTGTACGATGGTTTATAGATCAGTGTGATGGTGTGGATATGGCTGTTTTTAAGCACCCGGAAAGAAGCACTATCCAGCAGGAGGCAGATTTTCTTAAGGAGAGGCTAAAAAGAGGAGACCCTTACATAGTTTCCCGTTACGAAAATGAACTAATTGACGAACAGATGGAAGTTATCAAGGCCGATAAAAGTTTCGCAGATCAGAACCTTTTTGCTTCCACAGCACTAGTTTATAAAAATAATCCCAAAGTACACAACGTGATGTTTCATTGGTGGCATCATACATCCAGATATCACTCAATAGATCAGTTGTCACTGCCGTACGTTCTATTTACACAAAATTGCAAGGTTAGAATAATCCCCGATAACTATCTAAAAAATCCTTATTTGATGCACGTTAGAAAGATAAAGGACCAAGCACCTGCAGATAATACAAAACAAGATGAGCCGCAGAAAAAAACTGAGATAGCGACTCAGCAGGTTTTAGCAGTTCAACCGGTCCAACAGGTTCCGGACGTAATAAAAGAAACGGAACAAACAAAGCCAGTGCCTGAATTTACGCCAGAACAAGAACAGATAGATAGCCAAGGCGAACTTGCCTTTTGGAGAAGCTGGCTAGAAGGAAATGGAAAAGCATACGAACAGCTAAGGAGGTTAAACCACAGATTTTTACGATTGATTAGTGACAAAAGGGAGGTAATGATTGCAAATCTTGGAGCAGGTCCGATGAATCTGATTGGCGATGATCTAAGACATATAAATGTAAAAGTAATCTCGTCAGATTTATATGCTAATGAGTACGCCGCAATGTTAAAAGAATTAAATCTTCATCCGGCAAATCCGGTTGAGAAGCAGGACATGACTGCTCTAACTTACGCAGACAATTCTTTTGATGCTGTTTATTGCGGGAATGCGCTCGACCATACGCAAAGTCCTCTTAAAGCATTAAACGAGATGATCCGTGTCTGCAAGCCGGGAGGGTACGTTTATCTTCGACATGTTGTACACGAGGGCAAGAGAGATAATCACCGCAATTTACACAGGTGGTACATTGATAGAACAGAAAACAACGATTGTGTTATATGGAGCGAAAAACCGGGATTAGAAAAGAATTCATTTTTGCTTTCGGAAGTTTATCCGGGATTTACTACAACAGTTGAATCAATTCCAAGGGGTGCTCTGATAACTTCAATAGTTCAAAAGAAATAACCCATCTCAAATACGACTGTGGTATTCTGTGGATTAGAAAAGTATGAACGATTTAACAATAATTTATTACACAGCCAACCTAAACAGCGATCATTTTATGAAAAATACGCAACGGTATTTGCTTAAAGCAATTGGAGATACCCCAATAATTATTGTTTCCTTTAAACCTACATTAATAGGTAACAACAGCAAAAATATCTGCATTGGCGAACAGAAAAGATCCAACTACATGATTTACAAACAAGTTCTAATCGGTGCGCGGGAAGCAGATACAAAATATGTGGCTATGGCTGAAGACGACATGCTTTATTCTCCCGAGCATTTTACTTATAGGCCGCCGGATGAAGAAACTTTCTCTTATGACATTAACAAATGGTCCATCTTTTCATGGCTGAAGCCGCCACTTCTTTCATACAGAGTGAGAAAACTTATGAATAGTTTAATTGTTTCAAGAGATGCTTTAGTTAAAACATTAGAAGAGAGATATGCAAAATATCCTGAAGTTGAAAGAGTGACTTCAGAATTTATCAAGATGTATTGGGGAGAGCCTGGGAGATTTGAGAATCATTTGGGAATTACACCGGTTAAAGCTGAGGAGTATAGCTCGCCCGTACCAAATATTATGTTTTCAACATCCGAGGCTCTAGGTTATCTAACGCTAGGTACAAGAAAAGCTCACAGTGAAATTCGTGCAAACAGAGTTGATCCTTGGGGAACTGCCGACGAGATCTTAAAATTATATGGCTGACCTATCCATTTTAATTCCATCCAGAAATGAAATGTTTCTGGCCAAAACAATAGAAAACATACTTCAAAACATTGAGGGGAATACAGAAATTATTGCAGTATTAGACGGCGCATGGGCAAACCCCGGTATTCCTGACAATAAAAGAGTGCATCTGATTTACAATCCGCAAAGCATTGGACAGCGCGCAGCTACCAATCAGGCGGCAAGAATGTCCACAGCAAAATATTTAATGAAATGTGATGCGCATTGCACTTTTGATAAGGGGTTTGATGTAAAGATGATGAACGAGATGCACGACGATTGGACCATGGTTCCCTTAATGAGAAATCTTCACGCATTTGACTGGGTGTGTCCTGACGGACACCGTAGATATCAGGGTCCGAGCGGTCCTTGTAAGGTATGTGGAAAAGAAACCATAAGAGATATAGTGTGGATTGCAAAGGAAAGTCCAAAAAGCGTTTCATACTGCTTTGATTCCACGCCACATTTTCAATACTTTGGTGAATACGCCAAACGTCCCGAAGGAAAAGGCGATATTACCGAGACTATGTCTTTGCAAGGGTCGTGTTTTATGCTTACCCGTGAAAAATATTGGGATCTAAACATTTGTGATGAGAAGTTTGGAAGCTGGGGATCACAAGGGATCGAGGTTGCAGTAAAAACATGGTTGGCTGGTGGGCGGGTGATGGTAAACAAAAAAACTTGGTATGCTCACTTGTTTAGAACGCAGGGCGGAGATTTTAGCTTTCCGTATCCGATGTCGGCAAAAGATCAAGAAGGCGCTAAAAATTTTGCAAGAGACTTGTTTTTTAATAACAAATGGGAAAAGCAAATTCATCCGTTGTCTTGGCTTATAGAGCGGTTTTGGCCGGTAAAAGGCTGGACAGAAGACGATTTAGCTAAGTTAAAAGGCAATACATTTACCTTTTCGGGAGAAGGTACGTCAAAACCTGTAGAAAGCGAGCCGGTTGATGAAACGCCTTCAAAGAGTTTATCTATAATGCCTGCAAGTTCTTCTGTAACTCCGTCAAAAGGCATAATCTATTACACACATAACAGACTAAATTTAAAAATAGCTCGTGCGGTCCAAAAACAACTAAGAACTATAAGTGAGAATTTGAACATTCCAATTGTCAGTTCTTCGTTAAAACCGATGCCGCATTTTGGTGACGTGAACGTCCATTTTTCTGACTTAAAGCCGGGGTATCTAGCATATTTTACACAAATTCTTGGAGCTTTAGAGGCCAGTACTGCCGATATTATATTTTTTTGTGAACATGACGTTTTATATCCTGAATCACATTTTGCTTTTACTCCGGAGAGAAAAGATATCTTTTACTACAACCACAACTGGTGGAGAGTAAGACTTCCCGATGGTTACGCAGTGCATTGGGATGCAAATCAAGTGTCGGGTTTGTGCGCGTACCGAGAGCATTTGTTGCAGTTTTACAGAGCACGTGTTGATGATATAGAGAAGCGAGGCTATCAGAATGATATGGGTTTTGAGCCGGGAAGAAGAGACACAAATGTAACAGCGTTCTGGAAATCCGAAATTCCACTTATTGATATAAAACACGGGAATAATTTGAGTAAAAATAGATGGTCGCTTAATGATTTCCACGATAAATCCACTGCTAAAAATTTTGTAACATCGAACGACATCCCCGGATGGGGGAAAGCTGAAGATATCATTAAAAGATTTAACTAGCAGACTCAGTATTCTTGAAGGGACTTGGCAAACAATAGTGTCTATAATGTGTATAGTTTTGTCGTTAATTTTTTACCTGGAGTAATGTTTTTTTATGGCAACAAGATTTTATTTACCAAGTACTGGTGCAGCACCGGTTTCTGTGACTAAGTCGTCATATTGGGACGGGATAGAAAACAGTGCGCAGGCCGATAACTACGCTTCTTGTAAAGCTGTAATTACCACAATATCCTCGGCTATGACTAGTAGGTCGCTGGATGGAAATACAGACGGAGGTGATACTAATTATGCATACGGACAGTGGATATCCGATCCGATAGCTGCCCAAACATTATCAGCACAAAATTTAAAATTGCAAGTTAGAGCCTTCGAGGAGTCCAGCAGGGCTAATCAGTTTGTTGCAATCTCGGTGCGCGTTGTTTCAAATGACGGAACAGTCGTACGGGGAACTGTTATTGAGGCA
>MEWG01000020.1:53087-53415 GCA_001773295.1 candidate division WWE3 bacterium RIFOXYD1_FULL_39_9 | reverse complement strand
TAACTTTAGGCAGAAGATATCTTTTAGCTATAATCTCTTTCTCATTATCAGTGTAAGAAGGCATTCTAATAATTTCAAGCCTGTCCATTAAAGCCGCAGAAAAAGTACCAATATTATTCGCACTGGCAATAAATAAAACTCCCGAAAGGTCAACGGGATAATCTATAAAGTGATCAACAAAAGAAGTATTTTGTTCGGGATCCAAAATTTCTAAAAGGGCCGCCATTATATCGCTCCTTAATCCCTGCTCCCCGCTAACCTTGTCCATTTCATCAAGCAGTATCAAGGGGTTTGAAACACCCGTTCTTACCAAAGCTTTAATTATCTG
>MEWG01000020.1:49851-52978 GCA_001773295.1 candidate division WWE3 bacterium RIFOXYD1_FULL_39_9 | reverse complement strand
GAAATTGCTAAGGTAGTTTTTCCAACACCTTGAAGTCCGACAAATAAAAGGACTGGAGATTTTGCCAGAGCGTCCTTTCCTCTTTGCTTTAACAAGATTATCGTCGACATGTATTCCAAAACTCTTTCTTTAACGTAATCCATGCCGTGATGATATTTATCAAGCATCATCTTTGTATTCTCCAGTTCAAGATTATCTTCAGTTTTATTTTTCCACGGTACTGCAAGAATTGTTTCGATGTATCTTGAGAGGGTGTCAAACTCCGAAGCATAGTGACCGAGTTTAGCCATTCGCTCCAATCTTTGAAGCATCTGAATAATCCTATCCTTAAGATCTTCAGGTAATCCATCAGTCTTATTTACCTTGTCAGATAAAGTTTGAAGTTCCTCAAACATGAATTGTTGTTGTTCGTTAGCCATAATTTTGAGCGAAGCGAAAAAATATATGAGGAGGCACAGCTACGTGAGCAGGCTCATATATTTACGATTCTTAAAAAACCACTACATCGTCAAGGTTGGACTTGCTATATGAGTTTACAACATTACGGAACAAATCCGGAGCTTTGATACTCTTATCCAACTGAGACACAAATTCTTTACCCTTTGGTGTGAGCGCAAGTATATAAAATTGCCCGCTCTTAGGAAGTGCGTTTTTTGAAAGGATATATTTCGGATGCATCTGCAAATTTCTGGAAATTTTTGCTTTTGCTTCATTTACGCTTAAAAGCATAGTTTCGTTATTGGAAATCACGTAAGCACCTTCAACTCTAGCCGCTTTTAACCAACTGTATTCCGAAATATCCAAATTTACCTCACCTGTACTATCAAGAGGTATTAAAACCAAACCCCAGTTAATCTGCCCCTCCGTTTCCTTTGCAAAAATAGCAAAGTGCACCCCAAAATCTTTTTGCAGTGAGTTAACCAAGTCTGTGTAGTATGGATCAGATTCTGATAATAATTCCCCAAGTTTATGTAAATCCTGCCCTTCGACATACAGATCTATGTCGTATGGGATGTACTCGGCTATTTTATCCGTCCCAAAAACGTGACTTTTTAAATTTAGGGATAACTTTAGAGAGTTTTGAGATGCCCCGATACCTGTCAGATCAATGCTATCCGAAACATCACGTTTCAGGTTTAGGCCTTTCCCAAGTTGGAATTTCTCGATTAAAACATACGTCGGAAAACCAATAGCGATAAGTGCCAGCAATACAGCTAAAATCAGCTTGAGATTGATTACGTGAGAAACCTGTTGGAAAACTGGCTTGAGGTTGTTTACAAACTCGGCACCTTTTCTTTTTGGAGGTACAAAGTTTATCACTTTCTTAAATGATGCGTCTGTGTTTAATTGATCGACGGATAACGTCTCACCGCAGTTACTACAGAAATAGTAGTCAAACACTCCTAGCTTATTTTTACAATTAGGGCAGATCCTAGCCATTAGTGAAATTATACTATATTTAACGGCGGTCTCGACCTCTTCTTGAATCTCTGGAGTCTCTTGAGTCTCTGTCTCTAAAGTTTCTTCTTCCACCACTCGATCCTCCTCTGTTCTCATTTGGTACGTAACCGGGTTCCATTGCTCTTCTTGATAAACCAATTTTTCCGTCTTCAGAAGTATTTATTACCTTTACGGTAACTTTATCGCCGACATGTACCCAATCTTCAAGTTTTTCAACATATTCGGTAGTTACTTCGCTAATGTGCATCAAACCCACTCTGCCGGGTAATATTTCTACCAAAGCACCGAAATCTAATAGATCTGTTACGGTACCTTCGTAAACTTCACCTACAGTAATGTCATGGGTTATACCGGACACAATTGCAGCACTTTTTTGAGTGTTTTCAAGGTCAGTACCTGTAATTACTACTGTACCGTCCTGATCAATAAAGATCTCCGTAGAAGTCTTTTCCTGAATTTCCTTGATTGTTTTACCGCCGGAGCCAATGACCATACCAATTTTCTCAGGATTAATCTGAAGAGTTACCATCTTAGGTGCGTATTGTGAAACCAATTCTCTCGGTTTGTCCATTACTCTTTCCATAGAATCCAAAACTTTCATTCTGGCTTCTCGGGACTGTTCAAATATTTTTGGCAACATGTCCATTGGGATACCTGCTAATTTCATGTCTGACTGGATGGCTGTAACACCGGTACGAGTACCTGTCATCTTGAAATCCAAGAACCCGAACGCATCCTCCATGTAGGCCAAATCGGTCATGATCTTATATTTGCTGAAGTCATCGTTTGTGATTAATCCAACTCCAATTCCTCCGACTATGTCTTTAATTGGTACACCTGCATCCATCAAGGCCATCGAAGATGCACATGTAGCTGCCATCGAGGATGATCCGCTTGAAGACAAGGTCTCTGAAACCAATAAAATCATATAAGGAAATTCCTTCTGTGAAGGAATAACCGGGGTTAAGGCTTTTTCAGCCAACATTCCGTGACCTATGTCTCTTGATTTAGGTGATCCCATATTTCCTGTTTCTCCAGAAGCGTAAGGTGGGAAGTTATAGTAATGGATATATCTCTTTGTGCCCTCACCATACATATTTTGAACAATGAGTTCTAATGATGGAGAACCTAAGGTAGCAACTGTCAAAACCTGAGTTACACCTCTGGTGAACAGAGCGCTTCCGTGAGTTCTGGGTAAAAGTCCGACTTGTGAAGAGATATCTCTAATGTCGGTAATTCCTCTTCCGTCAGGTCTTTTGCCTTCATCCAAAATTATGTGTTGTATTGCTTTTTTCTCTAACTCAGAGATTGCCCTTAGCATATCAGCTCTTTTGTATTTACCTTCAAGAGAAGTTAATACATCGTCTTGTATACCATCTTGCAATTTAGACATTTCGGTCTTGTCTAATTCAGATCTCATAAGTTCGTAAATTCGATCCTTGGCGATAGCTGAAACATCGTTCATGATGTCTTCACCCAAAGCTTTTGAAACGAACTCATATTTCTTGTTTTCAGGATTTACTTCAGCGGCAAAATCCGTAATGAGTGACAAAACCGGATCTAAGCTATCTCTTGCAAACTCAATTGCTCCGAGTAACTTTTCTTCGGGAAGTATGTTGGCTCTTGCTTCAATTGCCAAGAATTTCTTATCCTTACCAGCGAAAGA
>MEWG01000020.1:44020-49679 GCA_001773295.1 candidate division WWE3 bacterium RIFOXYD1_FULL_39_9 | reverse complement strand
TCGTAATTTACTGTTAATGGGAAAAAGTCTAAATCAGGGTTTGCCTCTCCGGCAACAACCGTAACTAATATAACTGTATCCCCGTAGGTAGCCTTAATAGCTCTGTTAGCCATAAAGGCAACTTCGCCTGTTTCAAACGATAATTTCTTACCGTTAAATTCAACTTCTTTTCTTATTACTTTATTCTTATTCATTTTTCTTATCGGAGAAACTGCCAAGGGGATTAAGTTCTAAAATATATGGTTATTCCCATATATCCTAATACCTAATCTACTTGATGGTTTCCCGAATCCTCTTAATTATTTACTTCTCACGAGGCAAGTATCCTTGTGAGCTTGTGGACGCCTTACTTAATATCAAGCTTCTCGGTCAAAGAGCTATATCTGTCATCATCCTTTTTTTTGAGATAAGACAAAAGCCTGCGTCTTTTGTTGACCATCTGCAATAACCCTCTTCTGGAGTGATTATCCTTTTTATGAAGCTTCAAGTGATCAGAAAGCTTGGTTATCTTTTCAGAGAGCAGAGCAACCTGTACTTCTGGAGAGCCTGTGTCAGCATCGTGTAAGCGGGACTGTTTTATAATTTTTGCTTTCTTTTCCTTTAATATCGGCATATCTAGTAGAGAATATTAGCATAACAGCAATAAAAAATCAACCCACAATTGGATTTCTGTGCGATATACCGACCAGCAAGGTCTCCGCGGCCTCTTTTGTCACGTTCAGCCCCCACTCTACCGATGAGGTAAGTACGAGCAAACTTAGACTGTCCGCAAAAGGCTCTACCAGGTTAAAATGCCCGAATCTGAAGTTCCTGTCAGTATTGTCCAGATTGATGATTTTCGCAGAATGTAGCTCGTTTTCCAGCTCTCTATAAGTCTGCCCGAAATCCTCCAATACCTGTGCTCCGACAGTAATAAACACCTCGTGCTCCATCCCTTTTAATTCGGTATGGACTCTACTTACTTCGAAATATTTGTTTACCGGACCTACTTTTAGATATAAAACGCCGTGCTCAGTAGAATATTGTACCTTTGCAGCAGGTGTATTTGAATAATCAATAGAAACATGGAGCTCCCTGCCTGTAACGTCTGAAACGATCTCCTCTTTCTTGAGCAGATTTTCACACTTGTCCGGTATTTTACCCGGGTAAATCAAAGAAACATTCTTGTCTTTAGCTTTAAGCATCTGGTACAACCCTACTCCTGCACAATACGCATCAGCACCGCCCACTTTATTGGGTAATATTGCGATACTCTTAGCATTTCCGAGTAATTCGATTATTAAATTATTTTTCTCTTTCTTTTCCATAAGTATAAATCCGGCAATTATATAACAAACATCTTATAGCGTCAATTTATAAGCCTAATTTGTTGTGAGAATAATGAATAACCGGAATAGTTAGCGCATTATCTAACTTCGATCCACATTCCGGGCTGAATAGATTCAAACTGGGGTTTTAACAAAACTCCGCACTCAACATCTTTCCCTACAATAGAAATATCGTCTTTACCTTTTTTTAACTTCTTGATATTACCTGTATAAAGAGGGACAACTTCCTGAGTTACATCTGCAGGATCTCTATCGTAAATAGAAACACGGGCATTCTCCTTTAGAGCACCGGCGATAACTTTCGAGCCGGCCACAATATCGCCAGAGGGTAATTTGAAAATTTTTAGCACTTCGGCTCTGCCTTTTATTTTAGCTTCTGCATCACTGGCAGTGCCTTCGAGAATATCCTGTGCGTCGTCTACAAGCTCGTAGATCGTTTTGTACGTTTTTAACGGTACTTTATACGCCTTAGCTAATTCTTCAATTGCCGGAGGGATACGTACGTTAAAACCGATGACTATTCCTTTCGTGCTTTGAGCCAACATAACATCTGACTCTGTAACATCGCCGGTAGCGGAATGCAGAAATTTCAAGGCAAAACTAGATCCTACAGAAGTACTTATTAACTCCGCAAGACTGCCTTTTACCGCCTCCATCGTGCCCTGTGTGTCTGACTTCAAAACTAGCGCGATAGTCTTTTTTGCATCTTTACCTATAATCTCAACTTTGCCCATATCTCTTGCTAACTCGGCTAACTCACTTCCTTTTCCTACAATTAAGTCACCTACATTAGGTACTTGGCTAAAACCCAAAATTTCAACAGGAGTTCCGGGAACCGCAACTTTTAGACTCATGCCTTTGTCATCTGTTAGGGACTTTACTTTTGCCTCATATCCGCTGGCTGTGACTTCATCTCCGGTGTGCAGCGAACCATTTCTTACGATACATGACACTACTACCCCTTTTTTCATATCTAATCTGGCTTCAATTATCGAAGCTTCCAGCTCAGAAGCAGGATCTGCCTTTAATTCCAAAATCTCAGCTAATGTAGAGATCGCGTCTAATAATTTATCCAGGTTGTGACCGGTCTTTGCCGAAACCTCAACACTAATAACCTCGCCACCCCAGTCTTCGACTAAAACTGATTCCTGAGCCAGTTCCTGTTTAATCTTTTGTGGGTCCGCACCGCCAATGTCGACCTTATTGATAGCTACTATCATAGGAACGTTGCCTGCCCGAGCATGGGAAATAGCCTCTCTTGTCTGAGGTTTTACTCCCGCATCTGCAGCAACAACTAAAACAACAATATCAGCCGCTTTTCCGCCCCTTGCTCTCATCTGAGCAAAAGCAGCGTGTCCGGGTGTATCAATAAAAGTAATTTTTTTGGATTTATATTCGATCTGATAGGCACCGATGTGCTGTGTTATTCCGCCGTATTCTTTTTGTTGGATGTTGGTTTTTCTGATTGCGTCGAGAATAGAGGTCTTTCCATGATCTACATGGCCCATAACGGTAACAATTGGAGGTCTTGTATTGACTTGTATGCTTGCGCTTTTATTTCCTGACATGTTTTCACCAATGTTAAAGCCACTATTTTGGATTTTATAAATAAATGGTCTCTCATGATCGCATCAACTACATAGTTGCATTTAATTATGACTCACTCGAAACCTGCTCTTCAGTTTCATCCGTTTCTGCTTCTTCTGCAGTTTCAGGCTCTACCTTCTCTTCTGACTCTTCGGTCGGTTTGGTCATTTTCTCTTCAGTAGCTCTAATAGCTTCATCCCAAACGCCAACCACATGTTTCTTTTCATCAACTTGCGCACTGGCCGCAGCATCAGAGAAGAATCCTACAGCACCTTTAATATCTATTTTCCATCTTGTAAGTTTATTGGCAAGTCTAGCATTTTGGCCTTCTTTACCTATTGCTAAACTTTGCTGATCCTCCGGTACTGAGACGATAGCTCGTGTATTTTCTCTATCAAGTTCAACTTCTGTGACTTTCGCAGGTGAGAGTGCTGCAGCGATAAACTTTTCTATTGTTGAAGAATGGGGAATAATATCAATCTTTTCGCCAAAAAGTTCAGCGATAATCGATTGAACTCTTACACCTTTTTGACCAACACAGCTTCCAACTGGATCAATTTTCTCGTCTCTAGAAGATACAGCCATTTTAGTTCTGGATCCTGCTTCTCTTGCAATTGCTTCGATCATAACTGTTCCTGAAGCAATCTCCGGAACTTCTTGTTCAAATAATTTCTTTACAAAATCCGGATCTGATCTGCTTACAATTATTTCAGTTCCTTTTGGATTATCTCTAACATCTTTTACTAATACTTTTAATCTTTGGCTTATTCTGTAATTTTCGGTAGGAACTTGCTCTGATTGAGGCATAATTCCGTTTGCGTGCACTTTTCCTAAATCTAAAGTTACCAAACCGTTGTCTACTCTAAAGACTTGACCGGTTACAATAGTACCGATCTTTGACTTAAATTCATCAAAAACAACTTCTTTTTCAGTTTCTCTGATTTTTTGTAATATAACCTGTTTTGCAGTTTGAGCAGCAATTCTTCCAAAACCAGCAGGTGTTACGTCTTTGCCGTCTCTTAAAATTCTAACTTCACCAGTATCTGGGTCAAGATCTACATCAACAGCTTCGATTTCTACTTCTTCGCCGTTCTCTTTTCTATCTTTTTTGTAGGCTGTTGCTAAAGCCGATTTCACCGACTCAAGAACACTCGCAACTGGAATGCCTCTTTCTGTGGCTACTTGGTTTAATGCAGCACTAAATTCTGATATTGCCATTTTTAATAAATACTCCCTCTAACTAAATGAAGGAGACTTCCTTCTTTCTTGCGGATTACCGCTCTAAAGAAAAAGGCGGGTACGCCCCACCTATAACTAAATACCTTTATCGACTGAACTCTGTTATCTTACACCATTTTGTACCGTTCAAGCAAGTCCCGCTGAGCCTTGGACACGCGTTTTGGAAAGATAATATGAATCTGAACGACTATATTTCCTTGGCCTCTACCTCTATATTTTGGCAGTCCTTTGCCTTTAAGCATGTATCTGGAACCGAATTGGGTGCCTTCCGGTATCTTCATCTTCGCAGTACCTAAGCCCGTTTTGCTTGATAAATCGACCACCGGAACTTCTATTGTCGTCCCAAGGACCGCATCGGTAAAGTCTATATCTTTTTTAACTAGAATGTCGTCGCCGTATACTTCAAACTCTTTTGGATACAAAACTCTAATAGTCAGGAAAAGATCCCCGGGAACACCGTCGGCAACCTTGCTTGGCATGCCTTTTCCTGCAAAACGAAGCTCCATGCCATCTCTAACGCCCTCCGGAATCTTAATTGATATTTTGCCGCTTTCAACTGAAACTTGCTTCTCTACGCCAAAAAGTGACTCTACAAAGTTTATTACCAATTCATAGCGCAGACTTTTACCTTTTCTACCGCCCTGTCCTCCAAATCCTCTAAATCCAAAAAACTCTTCAAAAACATCGAAAGGATCGAAATCCCCGTAATTTTGACCATTCGAACTATATGAATATGAAAACGGACCCCATTGACCTTGGTTAAAACCTCCAAAACCCTGTCCGGCCTGTCCTCCTTGCGCACCTCCGGCAAAAGCAGAACTTCCATATTGATCATAGGTGGTTCTTTTCTGGGGGTCGCTCAGCACCTGATAGGCCTCGTTTATTTCCTTAAATCTCTTTTCAGCACCAGCTTTATCGCCATCCTTAGCCACATCCGGATGATGCTCCCTCGCCAACTTTCTATAAGCTTGTTTTATTTGTTCTTGTGTAGCACTTTTCTGCACACCAAGAACTTGATAATAGTCTTTGCCTGTAGACATAGAGAAATTTTAGCACTTAACGTGTGTGCTTGCTAGAACCGTTTTCTAGCGATAATGTTTAACGTGACCCCAAAAGGTAGTCCAAATTTTATAAGCATGCGTGTCTCTAATTCTAATGTTTTTACCATAATATCGTTCAAAAACTTCGGCAGTATTACGTACGAAGTCTTCGGGTAGGCCGATCTGCCAAAAATGTTATTCCAGAATCGATAGAGAATTATTCCCGGGGAGGTAATCGACACAAAATAGGATTTTGACACTATCTCAAAGCCAGAATCTATAAGCTTTTTCTTTAACTCGACAGAGTGGTATCGGCGTTTATGCTCCAAAGCCTCGTCGTGCTCACTCCACAGAAATTTGTGTGCCGGTACGTTTATAAAAAACATACCTCCCGGCGCCAACATATCCCGAACTTTACTCATAACCAGAAGGTCGTCCTGTATATGTTCCAGAACGTCTAAAGCT
>MEWG01000020.1:40136-44002 GCA_001773295.1 candidate division WWE3 bacterium RIFOXYD1_FULL_39_9 | reverse complement strand
CGTACGGCGTGTGATCCATCTGTGAAACATCCTGTACGTGTACGTCATTTAAACCTTTATTTCTGCAAAATTCTATTGCGCTTGGCGAAATGTCGAAACCTTTAACGTTTCCGTACTTTTGCAGCCCGTGAGTAAGATTTCCTGCACCGCAGCCTATTTCCAATATATTTAAATCGTTCTGGTCCTTGTAATAATGACCTATCAACGCATTCACTAGATGGTTTTTTCCTATATGCCACCAGTAAGCGTTTTCCATATCCGCCATTTTTTGAATTTCGATGTTATTCATTGTTTAGTTTATAAAGATATATCTTTGGCTCCACAAATATATTAAGTGGGTACGATATCTCTTTAGTTTCCACCAAGCTATATCTATTACGGTAATCTTCGTTTACCTCCGAGCTATCATACGAAAAATTATATAGATACTCTCTTTCATAGTTTCTGTTGACAAGTTTCCATGCATTTGCCCCTTGAATAAACCTTGGGTCGACTCCCTCTTTTTCTACTAACTCAAGGGAGCGATTCCAAATATATTTATTTACCAGGATAAAATCTGCGCTGAATTGATAGCTCAAAAATCCCAGAAACAGTAGGAATAATACCAAAAAAACTTTAGTATGTATCCTTATTCCCTCAGATATGCTGATTAAATATAAAATGGTGATTGGGATTATTACAGCGATATATCTATCGTAATATGTTTCAGTCACCAACATTAAAAATAGATAAACTGCGATAAACACTCCAAAAATATTATTTTTTAGTTTAAAACTTAGGATGTACAGCAATGTTGTGACTGCAATAAAATTGGACACGAGTCCCCAGTATTTCCACAGGTCATAGCTTCCTGCAAAATAATATTTAGTGCCGTGCACACCTCGTGGATAAAAACCTGTGCGCTCTACAACATTTTCAAAATACGGGAACTCTCCCCAAGAAATTGATTCGGGTTTAAAGAAATGATTCAAAGCAATATAACTTAAGTATGTCAGCGCTAGAAAAATTAAAACTAACATTACTCTTTTAAAACCTTTTTTGATGTCTGAGAAATTGCTAAAAATTTTGCTGAATTCAAAAATATTTATTACAAGTGGAAGGAGACACGCAGTTAAAACAATTAAAGTACCAAAGATAAGCGAATATGAATAATCAAATTCGCTCAGATGGTGAAGTTGTAGTGGAACTTCTTTGATACGGGGTGTTAGCGGAATCACAAATGAATATATTGCATAAAATACAACAAACAAAACAAAATGGAACACTGATTTTAATAAATCGGTTTTGAAATTTCTTGTTCGTAGTGCTTCTAGAAAATAATAAACTGCTGTAGACAACGGGAGAACTAAAATTACTTGTCTAACCAAAAGTGCGCAAAACCCAAAAATAACGTAAAAAAACAAATGCAGGCGCCTCGAACTTTTTTGGTATTTCAACAAAAAATATAGTGATAAAAGAAAAAATGACATAAAAAAATGATTTGTCATAAACCCCCAAAGCTCGTATACATTTAAGGGATTAAGAAATGAAAGTAGTCCCAACAAAATTGCCCACGGCGTTTTGATATTTAAAAACTCGACTAATATTAGTGAAAATACAAAAAAGGAAAAGCATCCTGCAAGAAGAGTTAATATAGGCAGATGGGCTGTACCAAATATAAATGAAAATAACATCCCCAAAAAAGCTTGAAGGTATAAAGTAGGACCTACATATGGATGCAACGTAAAGTCACCGCGCATAAAGTTTTCAACAGTCGCGTAGTAGCACCAGTCATCATTTTGATAAAAGTTTATGTAGTACGATACCGGAAGTAAAACTATAAAAATAAAAAATGCTACTAAAAATAATTTAAATTTAGATAAGTTCCATAGTTTGGCGAACATCAATAAAATTATAGCAACAACCTCCGTTATTAAGGTAAAAATTGGTTTTTAAAAAAGTTCTGGGTGCATAGATCACAAAGTGATTTTTTGCACCCAGTTGCGTAACTTAGCTACAGCCTAATCCTGTTCTACTGAGATCAAATAACCCAGGGCCGTAAGTACGCCAAGACCGGCAATCAGGATTACATCGTCGGCAAAGTCAGCTTGTAAATTCACGGACAATATTCCGAGATTTACGCTGAAAAATGCAGCCAATATCGAAATCCCGATCATAAACCTGCCGCTTTTTTCATTTCTGTAAGCCAGCCCTTGCATCAAAAAGTACATTGCAAGGGCACTCAGAGCATTGATGAGATACAGTCTCCAGAATGTCTCGTCCGAGCCCTTTGAAACGGACACTGTGTAAACGCTGGCGACTGCAATCAATGCAAAGACCGCCAATCTCAGGCCAATACTCGGTAGATCGAGTTTGTGGGCGTGCTCGCCGTCCATTATTTTCTCCTTTCGATTCTTATCGTTCTGATAACGCGAATGCGATTGCGCCGACTGCCCCGAAAATACCAAGCATAAGAAAACTCGGTAGCATCTCCGGCGTTTCCTGCACAAAGGCGTTCACCAAGATAAAAAGTATAGCCAGCGCCGCGACAGCAAATGCCTGCATTACCACTCCTCCTGCATTTCCATAGAATCGGATGGCATACAAGGCACTAATTCCTGCTATACCGCCCAACGTGGTTACAATGACCATGATCCAAAATGCGCCGGAAAATCCGCTATCGTAACGCAGTATTACTGCCAAGGCCGCGAATGCAAATAACAGAGAAATCGTTTGCAATGCTGCCTTCAGCAAGTACCGCTGAGGCTGAGAACTGGAATTTGTTTTACTCATCTTTGTTTCTCCTTTTTGATTTTTTTTTATTTGGAAGTTGGGAGCATTATATCATTTTAAAACGAGAAAGGCGGCCTTACGGCCGCCCTTCGTGTGTCAACTCCTGAAAGTTAGATATTATCTAACGGAATCTTTCAAGCTTTTACCAGCTTTGAAAGCAGGGGTCTTTGTTGCAGGTATGTGAAGAGGAGCACCAGTCTGAGGATTTCTTCCTGTTCTGGCAGCTCTTGATCTTACTTCATAGGTACCGAATCCGGTCCAAGTTACCTTTTCACCCTTTTTCAAGGCTGCGGTTACTACGTCAGCTACTGCATCTACTGCTTTTGCTGCATCTACTTTAGTCATTCCTGCTACATCTGCGACTCTTGCGATTAAATCTGCTTTGGTCATCGATAGGCACCCCCTTTCGAACATCGCCATAAAAATATGGCTAAATTAATTTATCAATTCTTTCAATAGTGATATCTTCTGTGTTTAATAATACACTCCTAAATGCCCTTCTACCAGCACTTTCCCACTCAAATCTTT
Organism: candidate division WWE3 bacterium RIFOXYD1_FULL_39_9; assembly: GCA_001773295.1. Lineage (GTDB taxonomy): Bacteria > Patescibacteriota > WWE3 > UBA101185 > UBA10185 > OXYD1-FULL-39-9. The sequence continues at coordinate 40,702 of MEWG01000020.1, read as the reverse complement.
GATTCCTCGCGGTTTTAAATAAACGAATAATAATATCTTTATTTACTCCGAGAACTGAATCAACAATTCCAGTCATTCCTACATCTGTAACATATAATGTACCTTTTGGTAAAACCATGTTGTCACAAGTAGGAACGTGTGTGTGAGATCCAACAACCGCGGTGACTCTTCCATCAAGGTAAAATCCCATGGCCATTTTTTCACTTGTTGATTCGGCGTGGAAATCAACAATGATTGCAGAATATTTTGTGTCTTCTGTCTGTTCTAAAATATCGTCGACTTTTCTAAACGGATCGTCTAAATAAGAAAATGTGCTACTAAAAGAAGTACGTCCCATTAAGTTTATTAATAAAACTTTTCCGGTTTTACCTGTATCAAGTTCTACAAATCCTTTTCCGGGTGTTCCTTCGGGATAGTTTGCGGGTCTAATTACCGGGAGGTTATCAATAATGTCATCTGTACCTTCTCGCCAAAAAATATGATCGCCACCGGTAAAATAGTTTATGCCGGTATTTTGCATTTCTTGAATGTTGCCTTCGGTAATACCTCTACCGCCTGACATATTT
>MEWG01000020.1:20194-40112 GCA_001773295.1 candidate division WWE3 bacterium RIFOXYD1_FULL_39_9 | reverse complement strand
GGGGAATGTGCTTTTATAATATCCGGCAAAAACCTGTTTACAGTTCTTCGTCCGGGACCTGCAATTATTTCTCCTACTATCAGTATTTTCATTAATTTTTCTATGAAAAGACTTTTACAGCATTTTCATAATTTCTATAGGCAGGAATCACTCGTTTTCTCATAATAACAATGTCTGATTTAAATTCAAGTGCTTTTTTATCGTAACATCCGCAATAAATAATTATTTGGCTGTTTCGGTAACGCGTGTTTCTCTAATAACTGTAACTTTAACTACACCTGGATATGTTTGTTCGAGCTCGATTTTTTTAGCGATTTCTCTTGCTAAATAAGCCGTACTCGCATCGTCAACTTTTTCAGGTGATACGAACACGCGCACTTCTCTTCCGGCTGAAACAGCGTAAGCTTTATCGATTCCGTCAAAAGATAACGCAGCAGCTTCCAAGTCTTTAAGTCTTTGAACATATGCTTCGTAATCTTCGCTTCTTGCTCCCGGTCGCGCACCACTGATGTGGTCGGATAAGTTTACTATTGCGGATTCAATTGAACTGAATGGCCTGTCTTCATGATGTTCGGCCACACAATTTACTACATCGTCAGAGATCTTATATTTTCTCAACAGATCTACTCCGAGTTGAATATGTGTACCTTCGTCATCTGTAACAACTTTTCCTATGTCATGGAATAAACATCCCATTCTTACAATTTCAACATTTGCATTTAGCTCGTGCGCAATTGCAACACCGAGTCTTGTTTCTTCCAAAGTGTGCTCGATCATATTCTGACCATACGAAAATCTATACTTGAATCTACCTAACATCTGAATTAAATCTTTAGGCAAGTTGTAAGCTCCGATTTTGTGAGCTAAGTTATCACCTTCTTTGTACATTAGGTGTTCAATCTCTGTTTTTGTTTTTTCAACGACTTCTTCGATGTGTGCAGGTTGAATCCTTCCGTCGGTTATTAACTTCTCAAGTGAAACTTTCGCAATTTCTCTACGTACTGGATCAAAACTTGAAATGATTACATCGCCGGGCGAAGAATCTAAGTCTAAATCAACACCTGTTTTTTCTTCGAAAGTTCTAATATTTCTACCTTCTTTACCAATAATTCTTCCTTTTATATCATCGTCGGGAAGTTTAACTTTTGAAGTTGTATATTCTACGATGTAGTCGGTTGCGGCAAATCTCATGGCGCTTACCAGAATTTCTTGGGCTGTCGTTTCAGAATTTTTCTTTATCTCTTCGTCCATTTCTCTAATCCTTCGACCTTTTTCTTCGGCAAGCTCTTTATCTACAGTGCTTAAAAGCATTTGTTTTGCTTCATCTTTGGTAAGATTTGATATTTTTTGAAGTTCTTCCTGTTGTTTAGAATAAAATTTCTCAACGTCTTCCTGTTTTTTGTCCAATAATTCTTTAGCTTGTTTTAGAGTTCTGAGTTTATTCTCAATATCTCTATCTTTTCCTTCGATCTGAGTTTTTTGAACCGCTAATCTCTTTTCAAGCTCCAGCGCGTTTTCTTTAATTCTACGGACCTCATCTTCGGCCTCAGTTCTAATTTTAAGTGCAGCACCTTTAGCCTCAACGATAATCTCTTTGGCTTGAGCACGAGCCTCAAGTGTCGCGGAGTCATCTGAGATCGCCCTTGGTTCTTCGGACTTCTCCGAAGTGCTGGTCAAGACCTTCTTTCTGTTCATGATTTGAACTAAAAGCGCGCTACCTAGTGACGATATAAAAACCAATAATGCTAAAAACATGTTATCCATATAAATCCTCCAGTAAAGCGATACCGGGCATACCTGTATCGACTTCTATCGCTTAACGCGATTTAATCAAATAGCCACAATTAAAAAAATTTGCTGGAAAAACCTGTTTGAAAGGGAATAAATCAGATGTCTAATCTTCAACAAGAGCACAAACGGCGCCAGAGCACCGTAAAAGCCCGGTTAAAAGAATGGCAAGTCCTATTAATTCATATAATCCAACCAAGATATTGTTCATAATCCAGCAAATTTGTTTTCCTGATTCTATTTTACACCTAAATAAGTGTCAACTACATTATATACAACGTCTGAAGGGTACCCTTTGCGGATTAAGTGAGAAGTTAGTTTGTTTCTTAACACAAAACCTTCCAGCTTCTGGAATCTTCTGGACAGCTTCTCAAGATCTTTTTGGGCATTAGCTCCATCGAAACTGCCTGAAACTTGTTGAAGCTCGCTTTCAATAATCTTTTCGGGAATACCCTTTTTATATAGGAACTGCTTGATTTTATATAAACTGCGGGGCTTTGTGGATAGCTGGGAATTTACCACGTAGTCGTGTGCATATCTTGCGTCATCAATAGTACAATCCTGATTTAGCATCTCGAGAGTCTCGGCTATTAAAGTTTCTTTTTCACCCTCATCTAGCTCGATTTTGGATACATATCTCTGTAGCCGTTCCCTCACCTCTTTGTTTGTTCTGGGAATACCTGCCACAAAGTTAAATATCTTTGAGTAAACTTGTTGTTTAATCCTATCTTCTATCACCGGTTTTGATTATGTAACTTCCCAAGCGCGCTTATTCTACGTCCGCCAATTCCTCAACCTCCGCGTCTTCGGAATCTGGATCTCCGCCTATCTTCAATGGTAAATCGTGTTTTTGTTTAACAAACGCGTGGACCTTTTTTTCTATCTCTTCTCTAATTTTCGGATTTTGTTTCAGATATGCTTTGGCAGCATCCCTACCTTGGCCCATCTTCTGGCCCTCGTATTCATACCAAGCGCCGCTTTTCTTAACAATGTCAAATTCTGCCGCGACATCAATGACACTTCCTTCTTTGCTAATACCTTCGTTAAACATAATGTCAAAATCAGCTGTTCTAAATGGAGGAGCCACTTTGTTCTTTACAACTTTTACGCGGACCTTTATTCCTGAGAAATCATTTCCATCTTTTATGGACTGAATTCTTCTGATCTCCAGTCTTACTGACGCGTAGTATTTAAGTGCTTTTCCACCTGCAGTTGTTTCAGGATTTCCAAACATGACCCCGATCTTGGATCTTAATTGGTTGGTGAATATAACAGTACATTGAGATCTGCTTACTGCGCCCGTAATTCTTCTTAAGGCCTGACTCATGAGTCGAGCCTGCATGGCAACATGAGTGTCACCTATGTCGCCTTCGATCTCTGCTCTTGGTACTAACGCTGCTACCGAGTCTATCGCAATGACATCTACAGCATTAGATCTTATTAATGTTTCTGCGATATCTAAAGCTTGTTCACCGGTGTCGGGCTGTGAAACCAAAAGCTCATCAACGTTAACTCCCGTTTTTTCAGCATATGTGGGATCAAATGCATGCTCTGCATCAATCAAGGCTGCCGTTCCTCCTGCGAGCTGTGCTTCGGCAATTATATGTTGGACTAGCGTTGTTTTACCTGAAGATTCGGGGCCAAAAATCTCGATGATTCTTCCTCTTGGTACCCCACCAATACCTAAAGCTATATCAAGCGCAATCGAACCGGTAGAAATAATTGACATCGGTTCGCCACTTCTCTCACCCAACTTCATGATGGAACCTTTTCCAAAATTTTTTTCTATCTGTGTGATCGCTGTTCTAAGAGCCATCTCTCTGTTTTTTCTTATCTCTTCTTTGGGATCTTCTTTAGCATTAGCCATAATATTTCAGAGTTAATTCATAAGGGGCAATTACGAGTAAACTCAGTAAATTTAATTAAACTTTGTAATTCATTCTATCAAGTTATAAGTTATCCTCAACAGTTGAATTCCTATCTAAAATAGAACCAATTATTTTAAAAGGTTTTTCGCATTTTCAATTCTGCTAAGTGTCTTTTCCTGACCTAGAAGTTCGATAATATCAAAGATCGGAGGTGTTGCAGTCTGACCGGTTGAAGCAACTCGCAAAGTCATAAATGATTCTTTGGGTTTATAACCCTTTTCAGAAATTATTCGGTGGCATAGTTCATCAAGAAATTTGGAATGCCAGTTTTCTACGCTTAACTCTTTTAAAAGATTGTAAAAAGTTTCCAAGATTTCTTTTGCGCGACTTTCAGAACCTGATTGAGCAACAAGCAACTCTACCGGACAATCAAAATCTATGTAGAAGTAATTTGTTAGAGGTAAAAAGTCAGCAAAAACGCGCATCCTGTCTTGGACCAAGGACTGCACTTTAATGCTGTACGTATCCTCCATTTTATATTCAGGCTGTTGATCATATTCTGACATCCATTTTTTTAGTCTTTCCCAAAGATCCTGTGCGCTTAACATACGGATATATTGACCGTTATACCAAGCAAGTTTGTCTCTATCAAAAACTACTAAGTCTGTTTTCTGTATCCTTTCAACGGAAAAGTCTTTCACAAACTCATCTAGTGAATAAATTTCTTTTTCCGTACCCGGATTCCACCCTAAAAACATCAAAAAGTTTATAAGAGCCTCCGGCAAGTATCCGTCAAGTAAAAATTCATGCGCGGCTACCGAGCCCATTCTTTTTGAAAGTTTCTTTGTGTCGCCCTTTTCCTTTAATAAAGGTAAATGAGCATAAGTTGGTAATTCCCAGCCAAAAGCCTTATATAGTAAAATATGCTTCGGTGTCGATGGCAGCCATTCTACACCGCGCATTACCCAATTTACTTCCATAAGATGATCGTCAACAACAACACCCAAATGATAAGTTGGAAAACCATCGGACTTTAACAAAACCTGATCGTCAACATCTTTAGAGGGGAAAGTAATATGGCCTAAAACCTTATCATCAAATGAAATCTCCTGATCTGCTTGGACATTTAATCTAATAACATACGACAAACCTGCATCTAGATTTTCTTTAACTTTATCTTTTGGAAGATTCAAACAGTATTTGTCATATTTTGTAGAAGGCATTCCTGCCTTCCTCTGTTCTTCGCGAAGCGTGTCTAATCTTTCTTTTGAACAGAAACAATAATATGCATGGCCGCTTTCTACCAACTGATTAGCATATTCTTTATAAGTTTCCAGCCTCTCGGATTGAATATAAGGAGCATGGGGACCGCCTACTCGCGGACCTTCGTCCCAATTTAGTCCGTAAGCGTTAATTACATCCATTAAACGTTCAGTAGCGCCTTCGACGAATCTTTCACGATCCGTGTCTTCAATTCTTAAAATAAATTGGCCGCCCTCTTTTTTTGCAAGTGCATAGTTGTACAACATCGTACGCATACTTCCTATGTGATATTCGCCTGTCGGACTTGGCGCCATTCTTGTTCTTACACCCATATTCAGATTCTATCACAAACCCTATGTTCTCTAAGTCATATTCTGGTGCTGGAAGCATTTAACAAACAATTGTAATATATAAGGTAATGAGCCTTACGCAATCCGCACACAATTTTAAAAAAGGCGCAAAGATATTCGCAGTTGTACTGGTGGTTTATTACCTCTTCATCCTCTTTATAATACCGAGGGGACAGGATTTAGTAGATCTTTTGACTGCGAATAAAGAACCGCCAAATCCGGAATTCGGCATCTTAGACCCACTTAAGTTTACAAGAAAACCGATAAACGACCCGCCTCCAAGGTATACCTTAAACACAAAAGACGGAAAATTGCCGAGAAAAATACCCAACAAGATGTTGGTTTACAGAATAAAACCTGCTCAATTCTCCTTTCAGGCAGGAAAAGAGGCTATGGAAGATGCGGTATTCATCGGTTTTAGAGAAGATGAATTGACCACGGATTTAAAAGCTGATGTTTATAAGTGGAGAAGCTTAGTTTCAGGTGGAATTTTGGAGATTGATACTAAAACCAGATCGCTAAAAATGGAAACTGATTTATATGGAAGATTTTCTGAATTTAAGGCTGGAAGTTTAAATGAAGATACCGCAAAAAGGTTTTCGAAAGAACTTTTTACCAAAATAAATAGATTTGACGATAAGTTATATGTAGAAGGTGAGCAAGTTGTTCACCTGGGAAGATATATTGGAAATAACATTACTGAGGCAAGAAACTTGCCCGAAGTTCAATTAGCACGTGTCGATTTTTTTAGAGAGATTAATGGATATCCGATCTTAGGGCCCGATCCAACTAAAGGTCTTCTGTCTACAGTGTTGCGCAATCCTGTAAAAACATCGTCCCCGTTTAATTATCCCAGAATCGAGGCATATTACTGGGAAATAAATCCAGAAAGTACTGCAACATATCCGATAATAACAGTGGAAGATGCCTGGGCGCAGGTTCAACAAGGGAACGGAATAATATCAAACGTCACGCCAAAGGGTGCAAATGTATTTGATCCTTACGCAAAGGCACGTGTAGAGAACATCTTGGTCGACAATATATACTTGGCGTATTACGAAACTCCAGAATACATGCCTTATTTACAACCTATGTTCGTTTTTTCAGGAAAGTACACTACTAAAAATACCGAAGGTGGGGATGTAACTCTGTACTATCCGGCTATAAGTGGTGAGTACACAAAAAGTGTCGAAAGCGACCAATAACTATCCGTTCCAGCTGTAACTTGCAAATAACCAATTCAACAAGACCCTGGTATCAGAAAAACGATCGTTACTGCCCATAACAATTATTACAACATCCTTATATTCGTCTCTATATTCATAAATTAGAACTTGTCCTGCCTCGGCCGTAGTTCCCGTTTTAATACCGACTGTTTGGGGAATTTCGTACAACAATTGATTTGTAGTCTGAATAGTTCCGATATAACTTTCATCGACGGATTTGATGATGTAATCTTTAGTGCGAACAATCCCGGCGATTGTTTTATTTTCCATGGCAGCTGAAGATAATTTGTATAGATCTGTTGCATCTGAAAAGTGCGCACTATTATAGCCGTCTAAACCAATAGCGTTAGTGAAGAAAGTACTGCTCATACCCAATTGGTAAGCCTTCTGATTCATTTTATACAAGAACTCGCCTGTGTTAACTTTTGATTCCGCCAAAGCACATGCCGCATCTCCTGCCGAAGAAATAAGCATCACGCTCATTAAATCCTTCATTTTATATTCGCTACCTACAGGCAACCCTGCTTTTGTGCTATCGATTGAGGCACACTCGGGGGATATACTTATCGTGTCTTCAGGATGATAAATTTCTGTGGCAACCAAGGCGGTCATTAACTTTGTGGTAGATGCGGAAGCAAGCCTCTTGCTACTATTATGTTCGTATAAAACCCTTTCAGTACCTTTATCAACAATTAACACAGCGTCTGCGGTAATTTCAGGGAATTTAATATCATTTACCATCACAGGAAAATTTTGGGCCAACGAAGCAGCTCCAAGAACGTCCCGATTGTTAAAATTTAATCTAAAGTCTGATGAATAGTGCGTATCAAAAAATAAACCTTGAGAAACCCAGTGAAAATAATTCGTTGAGTAAGCAGTAACCACAAACATCAAAAACACATTAACAGCCGCAATTGATAGCGCGTAACCTATCGGATAGATAGGAACACGAAAGCCGAAACCGGACACTCCTTCAAGTCCCCATATAAATAGAATTACCGCACGAACTAGCAATATTTGAAATTTCTGTACAATCGACAAACTCATAAACAATATTTATCTAGATATGCGTTTAGGGCAATTATGGTTTCAGTCTTTTTACATCTCTAGGTAAAAACGTGACTTCTTTTACACTTGGAAGGTCCAACAAACGCATAATCATTCTTCCGGGACCCATACCTACGCCACCGTGAGGAGGGCAGCCGTATCTAAAGAAATCAATGTATTCCTTGATACTGCTGAGATCCATCCCTTTTTCTGTTGCCTGTTTTTCCAGCACTTCAACCCGATGCTCTCTTTGCGCACCTGTAGTTATCTCGATTCCCTTGTACAGAAGGTCAAAACTTTTTGTAAGCGAAGGTGCGGTGTCTACACGCATGTGATAAAAAGGACGAACCGCAACCGGATACTCGGTAACAAAAATAAAATCATTGTTAAATTTCTCTTTTACAATTCTGGATAATTCTCTTTCTTCTTCAGGTGAAAGATCTAACTCGCGTTCTACAGAAATTCCCGCTTCTTTTAACATGGACTTAGCATCAGACATTGATATTTTTGGGAACGGGGCAGTCGGTACTTCTATGTCCATGCCTAATTTTTCTTTTAATCTTGTAAAACCTGCAATTATTAACTCTTCCTCAATTTTCATTACGTCGTAGTGCGAATCAATATACGAAACCTCAAAATCCCATCCGGTAAATTCGGTCATGTGTCGGGTTGTAAAGGAAGGTTCCGCTCTAAAAACCGGACCTGTGATAAACACTTTCTCAAATCCTGCTGCCATAGCCATTTGTTTGTAAAACTGCGGTGATTGAGCAAGGTACGCTTTTCTGTCAAAGTAATTTACTTCAAACACATCCGCGCCTGACTCGCTGGGAGTACTCATAAAGGACGGGGCATAAATCTGAATAAAATCATTTTTCAAGAAATAATCTCTAAAGCCTGCTTCGAGCTCAGTCCACACTTTAAATATTTGTAATCTTTCAGCTTTTCTTAGATCCAACCATCTCCAGTCAAATCTTTTAGTTATATCGGTTTCTTCTCCGCTTTTTTCAGTCACTACCGGAATTGCAAGCTCGGGCTCAGCTTTAGATAACATTTTTATAACAAAAGCCTGCAGTTCAAATCCGCCGGGTGCCTGTTTTTCTTCTTTTACTTTACCTTCTAAATGAACTACTGATTCCAATGTAATTTCTTTTACAAATTCAAATGCTTCGGCTTCGGATTTTAATACTACTGCCTGAATCAAACCTGTTGCGTCTCTTACCAGTAAAAACTTAATTCCGCCCTGGTCTCTTATTGCCTGAACAAAACCTTTTATCAAAACTGTTTCGCCTATTTTTGTTTTTAGATCTTTAATGTGTATTCGTTCCATATTTTCCTTAATACTAAATTTATACTGCAAAAAAATATCCCTGGCTACATTTCGCTACGCGAAAGATGAGACAATTGGTCTCATTATGCCAGGGTCCATGGATAAACGTGGACGATACCACCTAGAATTTTTACTCACGTTCATAAGAACGGGCGTGAAACGCCTTTAATGCTGTAACGGGCTTTCCCGCATGGGCATTTCCTCCCACGAGCTCCGGAGTGTCACAAGCTCCTTCATAGCTTTTGTATACCTAACAAATGTACCTTTACCGCGACAAAGTGTCAATATTCTGGCTTTTTCGGAGTTTCCGGACTGTGATAATAGTAATTACTAGAGGTTGACGGGAATGCGGGTTTGTGACATAATATATGTCATCTCCCCCAAATAAGAGCAAAAAGGAAAAAGCGATGATCGTTTTCCTCCGAGCAATCGATGTGCCTGAACTGGAACTCGCCAAAGTGCGAACCTGGTCAGCATATTTCATTGCTCCGCTCAAGCGCAAATTGAATAGCCGAAAGGTATTGGGGAGGGATACAGGTATATTAAAATGCCTTAAATGGCACCGCGCCGTGTTTGGATTTCTGTAACAAGTCCCAACAGGCCCGCTATATCTGCCCCTCCAATTAACGAAGGGAGTGCAATTGCACACGGAGGAACCACGTTCTTCCCCTAATAGCTTTATGCTTATTAGGAAATCCTAAATTTGCCAGAAATGCCGTTGAGCAACATATAAAACGGCCTCTGGCCCTAAAATTACAGTGAGCTTACATCGAAAAATGTAAATTCACTGCGAAGTATGGCGGACAAAGAAAAGTACCTTAACGAAAGTTAAAGTCACAATTCAATGTCCGCCTGATCATTTTAAAGGCTAGAGAATTTTTAAATCTTTGAGTACTAAATCAATATAGGTTTTACCGTTATAAACGTTCTTCTTTATTGTATAAACAATGTCCAACTTATCTCCCATCTGTACAGCCACGTTATTATCTACAGCATTAAAGTAAATAGACTTGTGAATTTCCTGACCATCAAATAGTTTAATAATTAAATGGCTTTTTTCTTTTCCAACTGCATCTACAGAAACAACTCCGAGATTTTCACTCATAAAAACAGGTTCTTCGTTTCCCAAGCCAAAAGGCTGAAGTTCTTCGATTTTTTCCAACAGTTCTAGATCGATAATATTTACAGGAATCTTTACATCAACTTTTAAAACTCTTTCGAATAAACTGTCCTCGATTAAGTTTTCGGCTTCCTCGAGCAATTTATCCTCAAGGATAGAAATATTTTCCTTTTTTATCGTAAAACCTGCTGCCATGGGGTGTCCGCCTAAATTCTCAAATAAATCGTCAAACTTTCTTAACATAGAAATAATATCCACGCCTTGAATAGATCTAACTGAACCTTTACCAAATTCCTCTGAAAGACTAATTACAATCGAAGGACGGTAAAATTTTTGAGTAAGACGCGCGGCTACTAAACCAATAACACCTTCGTGGTAATTTTGATCCGAGGAAAATATTATTTTAGGTAGATCTGCCTTTCCGACACTCGATGCGATCTCAAACATCTCTAAGGTTTTGTCCTGCCGTTCAATATTTACAGCATTTAACTTTAACGCAAGTTCCTCTGCTTTAGTCGCATCTTCTTCCAACAGCAATTGCAATGAATTTGTTGCTTCAAGTAATCTGCCCGAAGCGTTTAATCGCGGTCCGATGATCCACCCTAAATCATAAGTATCAAGTTCGCCTGTTTCTTTGCCTGCTGCCCCTACTAATTTTTTTAAACCGATAATTGGATTTGAGTTAAGTATTTTCAATCCTTTTTTTACAATTTCTCTGTTTAGATCTTTTAACGGCTGTAAGTCGGTTACGGTTGCAATTGCTGCAAGAGACAATGACTGCGGATCGGTTGAGCCCAAAACTCTGCTTAGGATCCAGGAAATAGACGCGCCTACAACTTTGTCGTACCAGACAATCACATTTGCGTTCGGTAATTTATCAGGTTTCTGGTGGTGATCGGTAATGATTATGTCAAAACCCAAGGTTCTCACAAACTCAACGGACCCTGCCGCAGTAATCCCGCTATCAACCGTTATAAATAATCCACCTTTTTTGGTGTCAAATCCCTCTGAATCCAGCATATTTACAACTTCGTTTACAGATTCTGTGGATAAACCATACCCATGATCAAATCTATTAGGAATAAAGTAATAGACAGATTCATACTTCAATTCATTTTTAATCATTTTGTATAGGATTGCAGTAGCACATATACCGTCGGCGTCGTAATCGCCATGAACTACGATGGGCAAATTTTTTGAAGTGTGATTTTTAATTAATTCGGATGCGTCTCTTAAGGATTCTCTAAATTCCCTTGGGAGTTTTTTTACAAGTTCGGAAATTGGCGGTGCGTGTAAAAAATCGTCTATCTCCTGCTTGGTAGAAATCCCACGATTCTCAAGCAACAGTTTAATGATGTCATCGCCTACAACGTACTCTTTTTTGATTTCCCACCTTTTCATTTATTTCTAGATCGCTTTCTGACATAGTCCTCCCATATAACCAGAATCGGACTTGCAGTAAAAATAGAAGAATATGTACCTGAAATAATTCCAATGAGCATTGCAAAAACAAAAGTCTTAATACTTTCACCGCCCAAAAGATACAAGGAAGACAAAGTAAGAACAACCGTAAAAGACGTAGCAAGTGACCTGTTTAAGGTTTCAACGATAGAGAAATTAACTACACTTTCAAAATTAAAACTACTTGGCAATTTACTAAGATTTTCTCTAATTCTGTCAAACACAACTATTGTATCGTGAACCGAAAAACCTATTACCGTAAGAATCGCTGTAATAAAAAGGGAATCTACTTCTGTCCCATAAAAATACCCCAGAATTGAAAATACTCCCAGCACCAGTACTGCGTCATGAAGCATGGCAATTATCGCTGCAGCTCCGAATCTTACACTGGAAAAGGGTTTTGGCACATTTCTAAACGCGTAAGCAATGTACAAAAGAATTCCCAAAGATGCCCACGCCAAAGAAACAAAAGCATTTTGAGTGGTTTCTCTTCCAACAACGGGACCAACGGTTTCAAATGCTACTTGCTTAAGTGATTGATCTTTATGTTTTTCTTCCAGAAGTGTTTTTAACTCCTGATTTTTGTTTACATCAACCGGCTTAGTTCTTACAACTAGTTTGTTGCTACCTTCGATAGAAAAATTCTCAAGTTCAACCGAATTTTCCGAATAAGTCTTTTTGATAGATTCTTCAACTATCTGAGTAGAATTTTCTGAAACTTCATAAGTTGCCAGAGAGCCACCTACAAAATCAATTGATAACCTCAAACCAAAAACAGCCAAAAAGATTATTCCCGGAATAAGAAGAACCAGAGAAAATATTAAAAAATGATATTTGTACTTAATTATTTCCATGTTTATCCTTTCCAACATCAAAGCTTTCAATAAAAGTCTTTACCACAAATATTGAGGAAAATAATGATACTAAAATACCAATAGCAAGTGTTAGAGCAAATCCACGCACAGGACCGTCCCCAAATTTGAATAAGATAAATGACGTGATTAATGATGAGATGTTTGAGTCTTTGATTGAGTTCCACGCTCTTTCAAAGCCTAATTTTATTGCAAGATTTCTCGGTTTCCCCCAGAAAATTTCTTCTTTGATTCTTTCGAATATCAAAATATTTGCATCGGTTGCCATACCGATAGACAATATAAATCCGGCAATTCCGGGCAAAGTAAGAACTACACCAATAACTTTAAAAAGTGCCAAAACTATTGCTGAATAAATTCCAAGTGCAAAACCTGCAAGTAGTCCGAATTTTCCATACTTTACCAGCATGAATATAAAAACCAGCACCAAACCCACAAAACCGGCGTAAAAACTTTTACTAATAGATTCGTTACCAAGTGTTGCGCCAATTGTTTCCTGCTCGAGAATTTCTACCGGGATTGGCAAAGCACCTGCTCTTATCTGAATACTAAGATTATTTGCAGTATCAAAATCAAAATTTCCGCTGATCACCGGATCGTCCGTTAAACCGGTGGCAAGTGATTCATTTACAACCGGCATGGATAACGGGGCTAGATCTTCGTCCAAGAAAAGCCCGATAGGTTTATTAATATTTTCTTTTGCAACTTGTGAAAACTTTTCCCGCCCCTCGTCAGTAAATCTTAATCTAATTTGAGGCTGGCCCGCACTTTGGATGTCACCCTGCTCGCCTACCACAACGTCAACTCCCTTTAAATCTGCGCCTGTTATGCCTGTATCCTCCCATGCGGTAGGATCGATCAAAAAGTCGTAATATTTATCTTCACTCCACTGTTTATCTGCTTTAAGTTTTTTGAAATTTATTTGCGCCGTTTGGCCAATTAAATCGACTGCTTCTTTAACATTATCCAGTCCGGGAATTTCTACAACTATTCTGTAATCATCACCGGCTTTAACGGTAGAAATACTGGGCTCGGTTACACCCAGCAAATTTACTCTTCTGGAAATTACTTGTTTTGCAGACTCGAGTGCATTATCTCTTTCGGCACTTTCTATTTTTGAAACATCCGCCTTAAGAACTATTTTAATTCCGCCGTTTAGATCTAAACCTTTTTTTATCTCCCTCAAATCCAAATTAACTTTTCCGTTGAATAATGAGAAGTTGTATCCGCCAACAGCCGTATCAAGTTTGAAAATTTTACTGTCTATTTTTATTGGAATTCTCGGAAGCACAATTAGTACTGCAAGAGTTGTAATCGACGAGATTAATCCCAGCCTAAAATAAAGATTCTTCCACCACATAGAGTTATCTTAAACCATTGAATAGAATTTTTCTTCATCTCCTACCAGCATTGCACGACTCTGAGTTAAGAATCTCATCACAAACTGGTCATTTGATCTTTTTCTATGTCTAAATTCATCCTCTGTCATTACCGAATAATTTATTTCCCTACCGGTAGTTTGTTGAAAATCTCTAATAATTCCCTCGAGAACTTCCATTTTAATATTTCCTACCAAGAATAGATCTACATCCAAAGGTGACGAAGCTCTTCCTCGCAAAAAAGCTTTTGCCAAAACCGCGTATTCTAATTCACCAAGATTTTTGGTGTTTTTAATAATCTGCTCGCCTATACCATCTTCTTTAGAAAGAAGCGAAAGCAGATCGGAATAGAAGATATGTGAGGTATCTACCGAATAATAAATACGATTAGAACTCTGTCGTTTACGCAATAAGCTAATCTCAAGCAGATTTTGCAGCTCTCTACGAACCGCATTTATCTCTGCGCCAACAGCTCTAACTATCGCCCTTACGTGGAAACTTTTTTCGGGATTAAGAATCAGGAGCTTTAGAATTTTTAACCTAACTTCTGATACAAGTAATTCTTGTAGCATATTTTAATTATTAGGGGCAGAGCTAATAGACAACTTGTTCGATATTTCTGTCTGGTACTATACTAACCCAAATTTGTCCACGATTAAAGAGTATTTCTTGACCGTTTGAATCATAGTATAGGGTCCTGTCATCCCTGCCTGCTTTGGACCAAGTCGCTTTTGTTGCTTTACCGTCAGTAAATATGATAGCTTCGCCACTACCTACAAGTTCGTACTCGAGTCTGTTTTTCTCGTCACCGCCTATTGCGACTTCAGCCACAAACTGAACAATTAAATTTTTTACACTTATTTGCTGCTTGGATTCCTGGTCAATGTGAGGCACCGGACTACCACTGGTATCGTATCCTGTAAACCTTAAATATGTATTTGTATTTCTGTCGTATTTGAAAATTGCTGAATAATCGCCCTCGTACCAAAAGTCTATAGTAATAGGTTTGTCACACTCACCCACCAAACATTGCTGCGATTTATCCACATCCTCTGTATCTTTAAATTTCCATTCTACAAAACTATGTTCACCTTCCCAGCCTAGTTCATGTCCTAGTTCACGTAACTCAGGTCCATTTACATAAGCTGTATGTTCAATGGCAATTCCAGCATCAATTCTAGCCTGATCTCTCCAAAACTGTGCTCCACCGCGTCCCAAACTTCTGACAGGCCATGTTTCTATGGCTTCCAGTGCTTGCGGCGACCAACCAATGTGCATAATCATGGCGTCGCCCAACTCTTTTACTAAAACAAGATAATATTCTCTGGTACTTCTCACAGGACCAATCTTATCCGGCACCTCGCTTAAGAAAAATGCAAGAAATCTGGTAATTCCACCCTCAGCGACTATTTCATAAACTAAATCAGCTTTTTCAAGACCGGACTGAGGTCTGGCATCCGTATAATTATTTATCATAACTGCAATCGGCCTTTCATCTTTCCAAACTGCAGCATCCGTGTCTTTTACCAGCTCGCCGTTAAGTGGATTCGTAACCATGTTTGCATTGGATTTTCCCAAATCGGACACTCTATCCGCAATAGGACTTAGAATAGTAGAGCCTCCGCGTTTAACTAATATAAAAAGGAAAATTGTGATAAGTACTAAAGAGGCAAGTACGCCAAAAGCGATGTATTTTTTATTACTAAACTTATTGGGCAGTTTCACTTGCGATCCGGACTGCGCGTAAAATTTTGCCTGTTGTTCGGGACTGACCGAAAAATTTTCGCTGGATACGTCCATGTAATTTATTATATGCTATTTGTACTGCATATGGAATTGAATATAATAAGGTAGCATATGATTACAAAAGACAAACAGTTACTCTTTATACTCATTTTGCTTTTTGTTTTTGGCTTTGGAATTTTTTACTGGTATTTAACTACACAAGGCATCGATGTCTCCAATTACGAATTGATCAGGCCCAAAGAAAGAGTTGTTGTTTCTTATCCAAATAAATTAAGGGTTTCAAGCTCCGTATTCGCAAACGACTCGGCTATACCTGCAAAATATACATGCAGTGGTGACGACATTAACCCGCCTCTTACTTTTTCTGATGTTCCGGCAGGCACAATGTCCTTAGTTTTGTTTGTGGATGATCCTGACGCACCATTTAAGACCTGGACTCATTGGATTTTATACGATATCGATCCAAAGATAACCGAAATCAGGGAAAATTCCGTGCCAAAGGGTGCTTTTTTGGGAGAAAATGATTTTGGTAAAGGCACTTATGCCGGACCGTGCCCGCCGGTTGGCAAACACAGGTATTTCTTTTACTTGTATGCATTGGATACTGTGCTGGATCTTGATGAAGGTGCTACACGTGAGGAGATTGAGGAAGCAATGGAGGGACATATTCTTGACTCTGCCTTACCGTTAGTAGGGCTTTTCGAGAAGTAATTTCAAAACTTAATTAAAAAACTAAATAAACAAAGGTTTTTAAACGAGAGAGGCGGCCATTGTGCGATTTTAATCATTCACTTTGGCCGCCTCCTTATAGGTTTTTAGCTCTCGAATCTCAATTTCTGAAGAACGGGTTGTTAGATGATGCGTCGGGACGCGCTGGAATTAGGCATGTCGATGCGGAAAGCCCTGTAAAGTGCGTACCCAATTAAGGGTATGCAAATAGGTGACAGCATCATGAACCATATCCAACCAGCGATTGCCCAGACTCCGATGAAGGCCAGGATCAGTACGACCCAAAAGACCAGGTCCGGTGAATCGTCGTGTTCAATATCGAGTCGCCCACCGCCAACTTTGCTGCGTTCTTTGGGAGCTGGGGCTACTGACTTGTCTTCAATTTCGGCACCGCTCGTTCCAACAGTGACTTCCACTGAGGAGGACAGTGCTTGGAACTGCTTCTGTTCCTGGCTGGGGTAGACGTTTACAACTGGGGCCGGCTGGTTTGCCAAGATGTCGTTGCGCTCCTGCTGGATCGCGTTCGCATCTTCCTGGTTGTCCAAGAAGCGCTCGGCGAGCGGCAAAGCAAACTTCTCCATCCAGTCCAGTACCAGCTGAACGCACGCGCATTCAATGTCTGAGCATGGCTCTGCTGCTGCAGCTGCACCGGTTCCCCCGTTGTCCGTCTTGTCACCGTCCCCATCGTCGCTCGGAACCTCTTCAGTTTCTTCCGGTTCCGGAGTCACGATTACGATCGGAGTAGTCGGGGGCGTACCAATAACGGTAGGCTCTGGGACCTTCGTCGCAGGAACCGTCGTAGGTGCGGGTGTTGCAGCAGGTACTTCGACCTCGCAGTTAGTTGCACCGACAGTGTTTGCCGGATCATCCAGCAACGCACTATTGCAACTCACCTCCTGCCAATGCCCATTATGAAACACACAGGCCTTCCCTGATTGGGGGGTCTGGGCATTCACGTCGTCAGGGCAGTTGCCAACACCGGCGTCAGCCTCGTTAATCTGCACAAATGCCGGATAAACCGCAGTCAACGCCAGGCAAACGATCAGGACCATCACGAACTTCGAAAACATGTTGTTCTTCATTTCTTTTTCTCTCCTATTTTTCTGAATGATTTTTTTCTTCATTTAAACCTCAAATGAAGGCAATAGCGAAGGCAACGGCGGTTTACTTGCTTTAGAGGTAAGTTACCGTTGCCCCCACTATAGCCCCCACTTGGGTTCTTAGGGAGAAAATTGAGTGAGCTATTAACCTTTCAAAGTGCAAAAAACCACGCTTTAGACGTGGTTATACATATACTATAAGTATCCCCCTCTAAAGCTTTAAGTTTTTTTGAACACCGTAATACTACCACCAAAACAGCCTTTTGTCAATGCTATGGGTTACTGTATTTAAACGAAAAAGGGCCCTTATTGCTGTTATACAATGAGGGTCCTTTATTTGGGTGGATTACTACTTTCCCTGTGATTATCGCGTCCTTCAGTCATGCCTTTCAGCCTTTTTGAAGCATTGTCCCAATCAAAAACCAGGTACTTCCATAATCCCTTTGCTTCCTTTTCGGTTAGAAGAGCAATAAACGGCAGAACTTCTCGTGACTGCGCTTCTGCAAACTTCTCTCCGGATTCCTGCCAGCACTTAGTGTAAAAGTTTCCAAATACCTCACGACGATACTTGTGGGAATCCCCGTTGAGGTGACTCAGAAACTCCGTAACTAAGGTGCCGCGAGGCGACATCCCGGGAAACTTGGCAAAGGATGTCGTTCTTACGTACTTTATTCCGTACATAGCACACCTCCTATTTTTTGTTTTTCTTTTGGGGTAAACGGTAGAACTGTTATACCAGAACCTATAACGCTTTGCTAATATTCAGCTTGATACACTTCGATCCAAACATCCTTTGAAAACTTGTGTTTCTCAAGCTTGGTGTAGTGCTCATCAAAGTAAGCTTTAACTTTGTCAGAGTTTTCCAGATTAGTAGTTAAGAGCAAATACATTTTTTTGTGGTTTGCCTGCAAAGACTTTACATCATTTGCAACCTTTTCAGAGTCGTACGCAGGAATTCCACCTTTTTTCTTGTTCCAAATCGGAATAGTGGAAACTCTGGCGGTACCTTCGTAATAATACTGAAATGGATAGATGGTGTACGGGGGCGCAAGAATAATTATGTCCCTAGAACTTGTTCTTTCGTTTAGAAAGCTAACTGCAGCCCGATAATCTTCCCTAACAGGGTTATCGGGATGTGTGGCCTGCAGATATAAAGAAAATAGAAGTGTAAGTATAAATAAACTCGTTAAAATTATTCTTTTCTTTCCGACAAGTTCGGTAAAATACCAGGCGAGCAAAATATAATACATTGGAGTTATGGTGATTAAGTAGCGGGTTAAATACATAGGTTTTATCAGCACACTTCCCGAATAAATAATAAACACCGGAATAGTTGCACCCATCAGCGCCAATAAAATTCCCGGTGAAAACGGGTTTTGACGTTTCGTAAGGAAAATAAATCCAAGCAAAATTATTACCGGCCAAATGGAAATTGCCAAAGATGTAAGCGCATCCGGCAAAAATCCGTTTGTAAATTCAAAATAGCTCAAAATTAAATTAAAAGCTGTGGGTTTAGCCAAAACAGGAGCTAAAGTTCCCGAACCATAAGATTTATAAAGCATGTAAACCCAAGGTAAAAAGCTGCCAATAACTAAAAGTCCGCAAACACTTAGAAATGCAAATTGTTTTTTTCTATCGTAAACATCGTATTTTCCCCATTTGACTCTTTTCACTACAAATGAAATTAAAAAGAAAAGCATTTGCACAAATAGCACCAGTGTGAAGAAGTAATGTGTGTAGATTCCGATAACATTAACAAGGGTGTACAAAATATAATCTCGGGATTTGTTATATTTCATGATTCGCACGTATAACAAATACGATATCGTGGTTACTAGAGTCAGCAATGTATACATTCTAATTTCCCGGCTATACCACACCCAAATTGGTGAAATTGCTCCTAAAAACATTGTCAACAACGATCTTTTTCTACCCATTATTTCTTTGGATAGTAAATACAAAGCGGGAACGGTTAGTACACCGGGAATCGCCGACATCGTTCTTACTGATATCTCACTAGTTCCAAATATGGAAATCCAAAAATGTAGCAACGAGTTGTGCAAAGGCAGGTGAACGTTTTTTAACATGTAAGTCTTGATAAATTCCAAGGAGTGGGAAGCCTGCCAAATACTTTGAGCTTCGTCTAGTCGGAGACTAAGCGCGTCAAGATAAAAAAATCGCACAAAAACTGCAACAGCCATTATAAATAGCCACAGCGTCCTTTCATTAACTAACCTATTTAAGACTGTTATCTTCTTTTCTTCCATACTATTTTATTGATTCAAAAAGATCGAAACCTAATTTATCTGCCGAGTAGAATTACTGCAAATAATGTTTTTTGCCACCTTGGTTTGATACTTCTGCGTGTTCCGAACTTCTAGAAATATGAGCAAAATCAAAACGAGGTTTTAACTTAATCTGCCTCTCTTTTGCGATCGAACTAATTCTATTTGGCACAAAGAGGGCAACATACTTTAGCCTGTTATAAAGAGCGGTCCATGGATATGCAACACCTATGAAACCGGACAACAAAGCGGCGTTAAATAAAATCCATGATGCATTTGTAATTAAAGACGGGACAAATCCGTATTTTATGAAACCAAATGTTATCGCAGCAATTCCCAATAGGATATATGAGATAT
>MEWG01000020.1:0-20188 GCA_001773295.1 candidate division WWE3 bacterium RIFOXYD1_FULL_39_9 | reverse complement strand
CTGCGTACTTAAGAAAGTTCCCTTCCTCGTATGCTTTAGAGGTAACTTTAAATGAAGATTTTGTACCGCGAACTGTATCCATAACTGCCTGTATAAATACAAATGATGAACTCATTGAAAGTTGGATTGCTCTAAATGTAATTGTGTTATCAGTCGAAAGCATCAAAGTATTTATAGTTGAGAAGATAAATGGGAAGAAGTACAACATAAAACTGGATGTTGTATCCACTACCGGCACAAGTCCTGTAAACAAAACAACTATTGGAATGAGCGCGTCCATTAATGCAACAAAGCCGTTAAGATAGTAGCTCGAAGAATACATGTATTGAATCTTTTGCCAGACAGTTAAATTTTTATTAAATAATGGAAAATGTCTAATAATAATTTCTGACGAACCTCTTGCCCACCTAAATTGTTGTTTCACATAATTATCTAAATTATGAGGAGCAAGCCCCTCTGCAAGAATCTCTGCGACATATAGTGTCTTGTAGCCTCTTTCATGGAAGTAAAACGAAGCAAGAAAGTCTTCTGCGATATTGTTTTCCGGAACTCCTCCGATTTCATCAAGCGCTTTTCTTCTTACAACTGCGTTAGTTCCACACCAAAAAGTGGCATTCATTTTATTTTTTCCTCTGCATATTGGACCAAAGAATAATTCTTGTTGTTCCCATGCTGCAGTGGTTAAAAAGTTGTCATTCCTATTTTTATAATATTGAGGTGTTTGCACGAGCACTACTTTAGGATCAGAAAAATGTCCCATCGTTCTTTCCAAAAATTCCGGTGCAGGAACATGGTCGGCATCAAAGATTACAACAAACGGTGCGTGAGAAAGTCTTAGTGCATTGTTAATATTTCCCGCCTTATTGCCTTTGTTGTTATCTCTGGTAATTGGAACGGCTCCGTACTTTTGGGCTACTTTATTTACACCTTTCCATCCTGGTAAGTTTCTGCCCTTGCCGTCGTTAAGCACGTAAACCTTAAAATCAGGGTATTCGATATTCATTGCGGCTTTCACAGTCTTTTCCACTATTTCAACCGGCTCACCACAGACAGTAATAAAGATATCTACAGGATAAATTCTTTGAATTGGTGAATGTTTCTGCTTGCGCTGATCCCAAACTGTTATTGCAAATCCTAGAGCTTGCCAAACATGGTAAATCTCACCAATCAAAAGGACGGCATATAAAAACGGGTTTCCCAAATTGCGAAGGTCAAACCACCAGAGTAAATAGATTATTGAAGCAACAATATTAAGTACTAAAAAAACTTTAGGTACTTGAATATTGGCAGAAACAATTTCATGTGGGGATTTAACTGTTTCTTTATCGTTCATTCGCCCAGCTCCTTTGCGTCAGATAAATTTACTAGTTTATTTTCATAGAACCCGATTCCAAACCACACCCAATTTTGTGCATAATATCCAAGCTCATCTTTAAAATCCTCGATATCTTGGTTATAAAGCGGAGCAATTTTCTTAAAGTAAATTTCTTCTGCAAGTTCCGGGTATAGAATTCTGAAGTAAGGTATAATACCGCCGTATAAACTGTAGGATTCGAAATCGGTAACTTTCTCACCATCGTGCGTGTATGTTGAAAAGATTTTGCCGTTGGTTTTCCATTCATCATTCAAAAAAGAAAGGTTTTCTAGGTAAATCTTAGCGCGATCGTTTTTGTACCAATTCCAGTCCAAAGCAACTCTCCAAATTACCCTGAAGGCGTCGTCACCAAAATGCGTAGTTTTATCCGAATGCACTACCGGAATAATTTCGCCTGTTCGCGGATTTATATTCACCCAATCCGGAGGCAAATTCGCGCTTTTCTTTAACCCTAGTGGATCTAATGTTGTTTTTTCCAGAACCTCGTATGAAGTATCTCTAAGCGCAAGCCACGGATGATCCGGGTCGACCTCTGCAAAGATTGGGTAATATGCAGGAGAAAGATACGAGGGATTGATGGTCGGCAATGCTTCCGTCTTCGCCCAATTACCTGCTAATAAATAATATTTTCCATTAAGTTCCAGAACTTCCTGCCTCCATATGTCCGCCAAAATTTCTTTAGCTTCTTTTAAATAGTGATCTTGATTCCAACGTTTTGATGCAAAAATAAGTGCTAAAGCAATATCTTGATCGGCATCGGCCGCTGAATTCATCCCGCCTTCTTCAATGAGCACGTCCCATTTTCCGGTTGAACTTTGGCCCCACTTCCACGCAAAAAGCTCATCGTTTGGTCTTTTCTGTAGATTGTTGTTCGTCCACTTTAAAACTCTGTCGAAAGTCTCTTTATCGTCCATCCACACTGCCCTTAACATTGAATATGACTGACCTTCCGACGTAGTCAGATAATTTCTGTCTCTATCTATTGTTCTTCCATCTTTTTGAATTTTCTCTCGATAGGCAATCCAAAGATTTTCTAAAGTAACGTACGGGTAGGTCCTGACAAACACATTGTTCTCACCTTCTATTGAGCTTACGCCAATATTCTCTTGAAGTGCCTTAAGACTCGTGTTTTTGTACAAAAGAAACACTCCAACAGCTGCTAATCCAGCGACAGAAGCTATAACTCCCAATGTGGTGACCTTCAGTTTCATAAAAAAATGTATTAAATTTAGAGTCTATAAGTTGTGTTTTCGAAATCATTTAAAACGCAACAATAACCCTCCCCAAAAACATGGGACCAAATTTCAAACATTATACCTAACATATAGAGAAAACCAAAGGACTTTATATTTAGCAAGGTCTATATGAAAGACCTATATTATAAGCTAAACGGCAATTATTTGGATGTTTTCTGTCTTTTTTATAGGTTAGAGTATTAGATTTTCCTCAACTCGCGAGCTGTCTTTTCAGTCTTGGTAAGCAATTGGTCTATCTCGTCTAACCCTTGCAGCCAAAAATCTTTGTCATTTATATCAATTCCCATTTTAAGAAAAATGTTGCGTGGTGAATCGGAAGTCCCTGCAGACAAGAATTCTTTAACTTTGTTTATAAATTCAGGAGAGCTTTTGACGGATTTTTGCAGGGACTTGGAGATTAATAATCCGCTTGCGTAAGAATAGACGTAGAAAAAACTCCTAATGTGGCTCCAATAGACCCACCAGTTTTCACTTCCTTCGGACATCTCCACACTGTCTCCTAAATACGCGCTCATGTGTTTTACAAATAACTCGCCTATCTCGTCCTTGGATAGATATCCTTTTGCTCTAAAACTTGAGTGTAATTCCTGCTCAAATTTGTAACAGGCAACTTGTCTAAAGATCGAGGCTACACAATCATCCAGCCGCATCATCATTAGAGCTAACTTTAATTCATCGTCCGCATCCTTTTCTATCTCATCCAAAACAAAATCTTCCATGAAAGTGCTGGCGACTTCTGCAGTACTTAACGGGGTATCAAAATTTAACGCATTTTGTTTGGGTCGTATTAATTCGTCGTTTATAGCATGCCCCATTTCGTGAGCAATCGCCGTTACGTCCGCCAACTCGTCTGTGTGATTAAGCAAAATATACCCGGGTTGGGATTTCTGTCCGGAAATACTAAATGCTCCGCTCCGCTTTCCCTTTCTTGGATAAACATCCAATCTGCCGTTAGTTATAAGTTTCCAGAAAATATCGTAAAACTCTTTGTCCAAATTTTTAAAAGTTTTTGCCACAAGTTTTACCGCCTGATCGTATGTGTACTTTTTGTTCAACTTGCCATAAGGCATGTTTTTTTCAAAATATCTAAACTTTTCTAAACCCAGCAGTTCTTTTTTCAGTTTGTAATATCTGTGTGGAATATCAAAACGCCCTACGACATTATCCAACATTGCGTCTACGGCCTCAGTGCTAATATCGTCAGATAAGTGGCGTATTTCATCCGGTCGGCTGACTTTTCGCAATTCATCGTTAACTTTCTTGTCTGCCAAAATCGAGTTTATCTCTGCTTCGGCTGTGAAAATGTGCTTATTTAAAATGTCATTTATCGCCTCTGCGGCAGCCTCCCTGTGCGCTAGTTTCTGATCATAAATCATTTTTGAAAGTTCTGAAAAGTTAAATTTGCCTTTTTTTCCTTTAACTTTTCTCTCTTCTTTAGATATAAAACTGGATGTCATTTTGACCCAATTTACATACGAAGTCGCGGATTTCAGGTTCAAAATTTTCTCCTCTTCTTCACTTAACAGGTATTTTGCCTCGTTAAAAATAAGCTCCATCCAATGCCTGTAGTCTTGTAGATCCCCGTATTCCAGGAATTTCGCTTGTTTATCTTGGGGAATCTTGGATATTCTATGTGCAAAAAAGCTCATGTCGTTGCCTGTTTTGACGCTTCTATCGTGAATTTTGTTGTTTTTAGCTTTAAGTACGGGATTATCCTGATCCTGCGAGCTTCTTAGTCCAAAGTAATAACCAACGTCGCCGTCAGTGCCGTACTTGGCGTTAATAAGCTCATACTCGTCCAAAGCTTCTTTCAGAGTCGCCGGGCTTTCAAGATAGTCACTGCGGTCTTTCCATTTGTTGATAAATTCGTAGCACTTGGTTTCTACGACCTTTAACTTTTCTTCTGCCTCCGGAGATTCATCAGAACTTAATAATGGTGAAAGGTCCCAAATTGTAGGGAATTTAGAAGTTTGTTTCATACTCAGGGAATTATAGCAGAGGAGCAACATTTCTCTGAATGCAGACACGTTTTTCCTTGATACTATAGGCAAACTCGCGCGACTTAGTTTGACACGCAGAATAGTTTGTGATAAATATATCTAGTGTTTTAATTAACAACCCCTCTGGACCTGTTCCTTACTAGCTTAGGGGACTATTTTTTTTAAGGCAAGTTACATTCTGCTTTGGTATCTATACAAAAGAAGTAATTGGATTTGCCTGAAAAGAACAAAAATGCAAAAAAACGAAATACTGTACGTAACTAAAGAAGGTCTGGCTAAATTAAAAAATGAGCTCAAAGAGCTTATTGAGGAAAAACGCCCGGAAGTCGCCAGAAGAATACAAAATGCGCGAGAAATGGGCGATATATCGGAAAACGCTGAATATGATGCGGCTAGACAAGAACAATCTTACATCGAAGGCAGAATTGCTGAACTTGAGGAAGTTGTAAAAAGCTCTAAAGTTTCGGATGCTCAAAAATCCGATGGAGTTGGAATTGGCTCAAAAGTTACTGTCCACATTGAGGGCGACGAAGAGACATTTCATATAGTAGGAGCTCCTGAGGCAAACCCTTCCGAAAAGAAAATATCCCACGAATCACCGCTGGGTGTTGCTCTATTTGGTAAGAAGGTCGGCGACCTAGTTGAAGTGGAAGCCCCTGTTGGAAAACTCACCTATACCATAATAAATATTGAACAATAACAGTGTTTCGTGTTATTACTTAAAACATGGCTACACTTGCTGAATTGAGAAATATCCGTTTGGAAAAACTAAATAAACTAAGGGAACTTGGTATTGACCCGTATCCTGCGAGATCTTACGTAAACCAGCCCGCCGTTCAAGTACGCGAATCTTTTGATAAACTCGAGGGTAAAGAGGCTACAGTTGCAGGCAGAATAACAGCAATGCGCCTTCATAGGAACCTAGCCTTTATTGACTTAAAAGACTCCACAGGAAAAATTCAACTGTATATAAAAGAAGATACTCTACAGGAACCCGACTATAAGAAAAGTGAAATTGGTTATGGAGATTTAGGACTTTTAGATATAGGCGATTTTGCCGAAGGTACTGGAATTGTAACCAAAACCAAAACAGGGGAAGTTTCAATTCAAGTGGCAAATATTAGGGTTCTAGCTAAAACTTTACGTCCTTTACCGGACCAATGGGACGGACTAAAAGATAAAGAAACTCGTTTGAGACGTAGATACCTGGATACAAATATTAATGAAGATGTTTACCAAAGATTTATCAGACGGGCAAAATTCTGGGAAGTTCATAGAGAATTTTTTAAAGAACACAAATTTTACGAGATAAATATTCCTGTTTTGGAAATGATTCCCGGCGGTGCAGATTCCAAACCATTTATTACCCACATGGATGCGATAGATCAAGATTTCTATTTAAGAATTTCACAAGAACTGTATTTAAAAAGATTAATCGGCGGCGGGTACGAAAGAGTCTGCGAGATCGGTCCAAGATTTAGAAACGAAGGTTTATCAGATGAACACTTGCCTGAGCATATAGCCATGGAATTTTATTGGGCGTACGCTGACTGGAAAAAAGGAATGGAATTTGTAAAACAGCTGTATGACAGAATTTTAGATGAAGTTTATGACGGGAAAAAAGTTTTTAATATTAGAGGTATGACGGTAGATTTCAGCAAAGGCTGGGAAGAAATAGATTTTGCTGAAGTCATGAACAAGAAATATGGTATAGACGTACATAAAACAACTGCAAAGGAAGTTGGAGAATTGATAAAGAAACACCATGTTAAAGGTGATTTTGATAAAAATGTAACTAGAGGCATTGATATGCTTTGGAAAGAAGTCCGAAAAGAGATTGCCGGTCCGGCATTTTTGATCAATCACCCAAAATACATATCACCGCTTGCTAAAGCCCATTTTGACGCACCACATATTACCGAGAGGTTCCAGCCTATTATTGCAGGATCAGAGCTGGGCAACGGATGGTCTGAAATCAACGATCCTCTTGATCAATTAGCTCGTTTTAGAGAGCAACAGCAGTTGCGCGATGAGGGAGATGATGAGGCACAGTGGTTAGATATTGATTATGTGGAAATGCTTGAATACGGAATGCCTCCAACATTTGGTTTTGGACATAGCGAAAGAGTTTTCTGGTTTTTGGAAGATGTTTCTGCAAGAGAAGGCGTTCCCTTCCCGCAATTAAAGTTCGAAATTGACGAATCTACCAAGAGTATTTACGGTTTGTAGTTTTTCCAATAGTTAAATCTTAAGAGTTGATCATTTAAAATGACTTTCCCGGAAATATTCGTTTTGGTGAATGTTTCCGGGAATTGAATCTGGGCGGGCAGAAATTCTAAGATGTGTTCAACAAGGACTTCGCTACTTACTCTCCTCGTACTTGTAGACCACCTTGATGTGCTCGCTGACTGAATTCTCCGAAATTACGCAAGACACCTGCACCCCGTAGACTTTGGCTTCTTCCCGGTGTGCATATGGCCCAAAAGCGATGTATTCGTAGAAATCTGTGAACGTGAATTCTGAAATGCCGTTCTCGTTGACAACTGAGTACTCTTCGGCGAATCCGACCAGAATATCAGCGCAACGGACCAGGTATGCCGGCGTAATAATTTCCGTAGCGCCACCTTGCGTGGAATTTGTCTGATAACCTGCCGGCGAAGCTGGCGCGCACGCACCAAACAACAACGCAATTATCAGCAAAACACCAGAGAATCCAAACAGACCAGTCGACTTTTTCATTTTTTTCTCCTCTCAGGATAGTTTATTGGATGTGTAACTTATAGCATTTTCAGCCTGTTCGGTCAAACTATAAAGGTAGTACAATAGTAAAATGCAAAATCTCACAAAAGAAACCGCCATAAAACTACTCGAAGTAAACATGAAAAACCAAAACCTGCGCAGACATTGTTACGCTGTAGGCAAGGCTTTATCGGCCTATTTTGATTATTACAAATCACAAAATCTGGATACCGGAAAATTATCAAAGGAACAATGGGAAATTATAGGAATACTCCACGACGCAGATTGGGAAATTACTACAAACAATCCTGAACAACACACACTTATGCTGATGGGTTGGCTTAAAGATTACGACACACCCGAAGAAATGATGAATGTGTTTAGATCACATAACACTAAGATTACCGAGTTGAGAGAACCGGAAACACTTTTGGAATGGACTTTGGAGTGTTGTGATGAACTTACCGGTTTTATAGTAGCAGTTGCACTTGTTATGCCGGAAAGAAAGTTGGACGTAGTTACCACAGAACGTGTTTTGAAAAAATTTAGACAAAAAGAATTTGCAAGACAGGTTGACCGTGAACAGATTCAACAATGTGAATCCAAAGTTGGCATCGATGTTAATACTTTCATAGAAATTACACTCAAAGCGATGCAGGAAAACTCAGAACTACTCGGTCTGTAACATCATATTTTCAAGAATTAATTTAAAAGGTGAAACTAAGGCTTCCTTTTGAGTACAAAAGTGAAGTTACACTTCCTTTTGAGTACAAAAGAAAAGCGGCTCTTATTACAGAACCGCTTTTACATATAAGTATAATCAGTTAAGAAACTATAAAAGAAATTACTTTCTCTTGGACTTTGACTTAGCTTTGGTTGCTTTTCTTTTAGTAGTTTTCTTAGCGGCTTTCTTCTTTTTTACTGGCATTGTTTAATTCACCTCCTAAAAAACAAAAGACACCCCACATCCGTGAAGTGTCATTAAAAATAAATATTGGGCAGGAATAAAATTAATTTACTTTTCATTTCCTACATTAATTGTAGGTAGTTTTATGTAATAAAGTCAATATTTAATATGAAACATTATGTAATCTTTTGTATATTGTTTTCGAAACACTATATAATTAACTAGAACATGCAAGAGTCACAGCCACAAAATATAAATCCGGAACAGGAGAACAACTCAAATATAATTGATGATAGCGGTTTAATCGAGCTAGCAAAGAAACGTGAAGAAGAAATTGAACAAAAGAGAAAGAAGTTTAACAGGATAATGTTCTTCGCAAAAATTGGTTTGCTGATAATTGGAATTTTAATTGCGGCGTACATAATTTACTGGAAGTCTACGCCCACCCCTCCTCCGCCTGATTTTAAAGTTGAGGATAAACCTGAGCCGTTGCCAGAACCCGAGCCGTTAACAGAGTGGACTCAACATAAAGACGAAGGACTTAAAATATTTGTTAAATATCCGCCGGAATCTAGGCTATTTACCTACGACACGCCTTCAAACAAAGTCGAAATAGTTTACGACTCTATGGCCGATGATTTCTCAACTGTAACCGAAGAAAATTTAAAACAAGGGTACATCTTTAGAATTACACCACTTAACATAGGGATTAGAACCATTGATAGAATTACCGAGATTAAAAGAGATAGTTTTAAAAGTAGGTGCCCGACTACAGCAGTGTTCTCTGAAATCACCTCAACACTTGTCGATACAGTTGATGCAAGAACATTTGATATAAGGAACTGTAATTCAGACTACAAAGTTTACTACAGCCCAAGATTTAATATTTATTACGAGATTGCACAAATTTACAAAGGCGACTTTGGAGTTAGACAAAAGTTTAAGAGCACGACCGATGAAATATTTATATCTTTCAAGTTCTTTCCCGAAGGAGAGACTCTGCCGGAAGAACCATTTAAAACTTACATCAACGAGCAGTTAAAATTTCTCTTTATACATCCAAACTTAGATGATACTTGTTGTACTATTCAAGGTCCGCCTATTCAAGAAGCGAGAAAAGAAGTTGTGTTGGTAAAACCAGATACATATGTGGATCAAAACACTATGGACGGACTTGGGGTTTACATCTATAACTTGAGAGCTGCACAAACGTTTGAGGCGTTTATTTCTGCCCAAAAGCAACTGTTAATTGAAGAATACACGGTGGTACGGGGCGTAGCACCTAAAACCGAAGACAGCGCTATTATGGTCGGTCAGTATGAGAGTCAAATGTTAAAGGGGTACTCATGGAGAGGAACTTACTTTGTCTACACATTTATTCCTCAGAAAAACATCGTCATAATATTTAGTATAAAGAGCACTACACCTGAGTTTGAGAAAACAATATTAGAGGAAACGTTAAAAACCTTTGAAACCTTTTAAGATTAGTAAAGACGCGTAGCTGAGTTTGGCCCCCAAAAGAATAATAGCAAATATTTTTATAATCACAAGAATGAGTTTGGCCTCTAAGTGTCTGTGGATATTTACCTAACTAACAGGATAGCATTTGCAACACCTCGCCCCGGACCTACTACATACCCTCCGTTGATGTACAGCGCCGCAGTACCACCGCCGTCCAGATTAAGCGCATGTAAAGCGCCGAGTGCTTTCATAGCATAAGCCGCCTCAGTCACAGTAGCGTTTGTGATATAGGCCAGATAAATATTTTCATTACCAACACCTATAGCCCCTCTTAAAGCACGGACTTTCTGAAACGAAGTTAAAATATCTTCATCGACTACCACTTCCCCATTTTTTAACATTGAAGGAAAATTGGATACTGCCGCATCCACTGAGTCGCCGTCGTATTCCGAAGTTTTTCTATAGAACGAGTATGAATTGCCTCTAAACGTAATCATTCCTGTATCAAACCAGGACAAAGCGTCTTTGTTAAACCATTTTCCATCATTGCTGTCGTACAAAGCGTAATCAAAGGACCATGTTTTTCCCTCGCAGGAAGCGTAGTCTGCGGGACACGCGTAAGAGCCGGTAATTCCTGCAAAGGCACCGTTCTCACTCACATACTGCTGCATAGATTTTGTTGGGCAGTTGTTACTACAATCATCCTCTATTGCTGCAATTGTTTTAACACGCACGCTGTTTAACGGTACTTTAACTAGGTACACACCGTGCGTAGATCCTCTTTCGGTTGTAACAGTTAAATATGAGTAACCTTGCCCGGCATTAGATGCAACGGTCGGTTTAGGTAACGAATCAATGTATTTTTTATATGACTCATCCAATGCAAGAATGTTTTCGTCGATAGCAGTTTCTAAACTCTCAAAATCTTTACTTATCAGCATGTCGCCGAATGCTTCAAGTTTTTCTTTAATACCTGCCGAATCTATCTTAACTGAGTCGTTTCGCTTCAATTTTGCTTGAAGATTGCCGTATTTTTCGTAAATACTGTTTACTTGTACAAACAACGAACCTTCTTCTGTTGCTTTGAGTTTTTCAAGTTCGGTTTCCAATAATGTAAGTTTTGTTTCAATTTCTTGCCTTTGGATAAGTTTTAAGTGTTCTTCAAATAGCTCCTCCGAAAAATTGGCATTGAAATTCTCTTGGGTCTGTTTAATTTGAGTGTAATCTGTGGCAATTTTATCTGATTTGCTCTTTACATCTAAATACCCGAAGAATAAATAAATAATTACAACCGAATAAACAAAGTACACTAAGGCTACAAAAACAACTTTCGCGGATTTTTTGACAACAAATTTATCTCTGAAAAGGTTTCTTATTGAATTCATTATATTATCGGTAAAGTGAAGTGAAATGCGGACCCCTCACCTGTTCGGCTTTCTGCCCAAATTTCGCCATTATGGGCATCAATTATTTTCTTACAAATATATAAACCTAAACCCTGACCGGCTTCCATTTCCAAAGGATCTTTTACTCTGTAAAACTTGGTAAAAAGATTGTGGAGATTATCTGCAGGAATTCCTCTACCCGAGTCTCTTACTATTGTATGTATAAAACCCTCTTCCTTGGCAACAGATATTTCCACCTTCCCTTTGTCGGTAAACTTAACAGCATTATCGACCAGATTCTTCAACACTTCTCTAATTCTTACAAAGTCAGCGTGCATCATAGGAATTTCATATAACGGCGGCACGTAGACGATCTTTAAACCTTTAGTTTCGGCTAGCATTTTATACTCGTTTACAACATTACTGACCAAGCCGGAGTAATTGACGGATGAAACATTAAGCTTAAATTTTCCTTGCTGAAGCTCTGAAAGGTGCAAAACATTTTCGATCATGGTTCCAAGATTATCGGCTCCGGCTATTGCGGATTCGAGATTTGATACTTCTCTTTCGGTTAATTTATTTAAAGTCTCAGGAACTGAAAGTGTGTTTAGAAATCCTTTTAATATAGTAAGAGGTGTCCGTAACAAATGAACTGACATAGATACAAAGTCAACTTTCATCCTCTCCAGTTCGTTTTCTTGTGATACGTTTTCAAGAATTAAGATAGCTCCTAAGCCAATTTTCGATCCCTCTCGCATCTTGCGTGATTCCAGGTTCACAACTCGGATCATGTTTTCCTTAGAAATAAGCTTCAATTTCTCTTTTCGAAAAAACACACCCTCGGTATCTATTTCCCCCAAGGGACAGTAAGAATCGGGATCCACGGGCTGATTTTCTTCATCAAGTAAGTTTAAAAAGCCTTCTGCAGGACGCCCAAGAACGTCAGACAACCCATATCCGGTAAGCTCTTCCGCGGTTTTATTTATCATGGTAACGGATCGTAATGAGTCTAGGATTATAATACCTTCTCTTACTCCTGAGATAAGTACACGAAGTTTTTGACGTTCTAGTTCGATAAGATTATTTTCCATATAGGCAGTATTCACAAATACCTATATATAGTTTAGCAGAAGATAGAGATTAGATAAGTGAAAATTAAATGATTTTACGGGATTAGCTAGAGCGGGGCCATGTTTTGCTACACATGGCCCGAATTGCCCGCTGATATTTTTAACGATTGGTCAGCGGGAGGAATAGATCGAACTTGTATTCGCGAGTAACCCTAAACGCAACGTTCACGGAACGCAGAAACAGGAAGTCGCCTGAATCAATCGGGAAGTATTTTGTACTTTCGCCGATCGTGCCGTAACTATGCAATGTTGTAAATACCTGCGGTTCCGCATAAGGCTCGACCAGCAAGTCAAGGTCTACAACCCGGTTCATGAATACGAAGTCCAATTCATATGGCACGGAATTCACCTCGAAACTACCAAGGTAGTTCCAGCTAGTGTCGAACTCTGGGTACACCCCAATGGATGTGTCCATGTAAAGCTGGTTGCCAACAATCAGTGTCATTGTGCCTAAATACACACCATCTTCGGTTATCTCCACGGTCTTTGAAGCTGTGTAAATCAACGCGTCGTTGAAGTTCATACGAGCACGGACCATAAGCAACCGGGTGGCAGTCTCTTCGGCCATAAACTCACGGCTAGTACTATAGTTAAAGTTCTGGTCCATCTGCCAAACGGTCCAACCTTCGCCTACATTCCAGCTCCATTCTAACGTCTCCTCCGGACCATTCCACACGGCGCGGAACATTCCGGTTTCGTTGACCAGAAGCTCGGTAGGACCGTAAAAGGCCAATACGTCATCAGGCTTAGCAAGAGCCTGGCCGTTCAAGCAAGAGAGCAACACCGCCAAAACAACCCCTAAACATACATACCCTCTCAATTTCTTCATTTGAACCTCCTCTTGGTTCTAAGATTTTTAAATCTCCTAACTGGAGTGACTACATTATATATTATAGGTCTATTTTTTCAATTTTAGGGCCGACAACCAAAACTAAGAGTTCCGCCTCAATAAGTCCAAAACTCAAACAAGTTGACTGATATAATGCTGATGGGTACTAAAAACTTATGAAAAATTTAACAAAAGCACCAAGAAATAGAACAATAGATATTACCACTGAGGAAAAATTAATAACTCAACAAAAATTGCATAAGTTAACAAAAAATACTTCGGTTGAAGAAATCACAAATAAAACAATCAACCAAGATCTGTTTGAGGCAGTAAACTTTCTTCCCGAGAATTTTGTTGATCTTCTGTTTATTGACCCTCCGTACAATCTTACAAAAACATTTAATTCAACAATCTTTAAGGAATCTAATGACTTAGCATACGAAACTTGGTTAAACAGCTGGTTAACCAAAATTATTAAAACACTTAAAAAAACAGCATCGATCTATGTATGCTGTGATTGGAAATCTTCAGCTCCTGTTTATAACGTGCTTAAAAAACACTTTATTGTCAGAAATCGAATCACTTGGGAAAGAGAAAAGGGCAGAGGGTCTAAGACTAATTGGAAAAATTGTACCGAAGATATCTGGTTCGCGACAAATTCAAATGATTATTACTTTAATCCTGAGGCTGTAAAACTTAAAAAGAAAGTCATTGCTCCTTACAAAGATGAGGTAGGAAAACCAAAAGACTGGGAAACTGACTCTGGCGGCAAGTATAGATTAACTTATCCATCTAACATCTGGACGGACATTACGATTCCTTTCTGGTCTATGCCTGAAAACACAGAGCATCCTACACAAAAACCGGAAAAATTAATCGCAAAAATTATTTTAGCTAGTTCAAAACCCGGAGATTTTGTATTTGATCCGTTTTTGGGAACGGGTACTACTTCCGTTACTGCAAAGAAGTTAGGCAGAAAATATTTTGGAATTGAAATTGATGAATATTACTGCCTGCTTGCTGAAAAGAGACTTGGATTAGCGGACAAAGATAGCAAGATCCAAGGTTACTCCGATAACGTTTTTTGGGAAAGAAATTCTCATAATATATAGATATACTTTGGTATGATCTATACGCTTTTTAGCAAGTTTGATATCATAAAATAAACCAATATGATAAAAGTTATATTCTTCGCCATTGTAAATTTTATTAACGGTCTTTTGGGTTATGTTGTCCCACCGTACTACCCAGCAACACCTAATCTGACACCTGACGAATACGTCACCTCATATAAATTGTCGGAAGATTCCTGTATAAAAATCGATTATCTAAGAACTGCGGACGACAAAATTGATATTTTATGTGAAACGACAGAGAGCAAAAAGGTGATAGAAACCGGTTATGTGAACAGGGATCAAGATAACAACATAATAAAAGCAAACAATTCTGTCTATATTAAATCAATTTATGTTGAAAACGAATCAAACGGGACACCTAAATGGAATACTTACTACGAAAACATTGCAGTCATAAAACCGTCTGGTGAAAAAATAACTATCTTCCAAAATAAAGTAATCAATGACTTTACAGTAATGGATGGGATAAATAAACTTTTAGTAATTTACAGTACAGATACTGACAATAATAAAGTTGCAATCGTAGATGACACTACCGGTGAAATATTAAAAGAATACGAATCTGAGGTCTTAGCTTCGTTTTCCCAAGGCGCAGCAAGTTATACTCTGACTGTAGCCGGAAAACGCGAAAAGAATGTTATTTTAGAGCTTGTGAACCACCCTGATGAGACAACAAGAGAAATAAGTATTGATAT
This sequence comes from candidate division WWE3 bacterium RIFOXYD1_FULL_39_9, assembly GCA_001773295.1. Lineage (GTDB taxonomy): Bacteria > Patescibacteriota > WWE3 > UBA101185 > UBA10185 > OXYD1-FULL-39-9. The sequence goes on along the minus strand of MEWG01000020.1, from coordinate 5,275 downwards.
GGAGTTAAACACTTTAGAGTAACTAAATTCTCACTATAAACTATAAACAATCCGTAGCTTCTAGAGTTTACCTGCGGAGGTACTTTCCAAACACACTATTTACAGGTGTCTTTGTTGGTACTGTAAATACCGGTGTAGTAGGAGATGAAGAAGTAGTTCTAGATGTTGTAGTTGTCGTTACACTAGGTGTCCATGTATTTGTGTAGTAAACACCTCCTACCCTTAAATTGAACGGTGGTAAGAATTTTGAACCGTATTTAATGTCGATTCTGTGTATTTTAATATCCATTTTCGATGTAGGTGAGCATGCCCAAGCGCCACCGGATACTACTGCCTTGCACAATGACTTACCGAACCATGAGAACACTTCAACTTTAGTTCCGTTTGTCTCGCCAGTTCCGTAGAACCACGGTTGAGCATTATTAGTGTAGTAAGTATTCCAAGGTTTAGATGACGAGGTTATCGTTGCGACGCTACTTCCGTTTATCTTAGTCAGGGTGATAGGTCCTGAAGGTGATTTGGAACTAGATTTTTTCTTACTTGAAGATGATCTGGACTTGGACTTAGATTTTGACTTAGAGCTTGATTTGGAACTGCTTGTGCTGCTCTTTGTAATGGTTAAAGCGTTAGAAAACGTACCGGACTGTCCGTTTGGATTTGTGACCACAATGTTTTCTACCCCAAGAGGTCTGCCTTTTATATTTACTGTTGCAGAAATGCTAGTGCTGCTGTGTACCGTTGTTCTATTTGCAGTAATTGAAGCTAACCCGTCCCTAGTTAAACTCAAGACAGCGCCGTCCGCAAAATTTGTTCCGGCAACAGAAAGTACTAACGAAGATTTACCGTCATCGGCACTTGTAGGTGTAATTGCATTTACAGTTGGAGGTGTGGAGACTACAGGGTCCGGATCGGGCTCTGGATCAGGTGTTGGTGCTGGAGCAGGTGCCGGAGGCGGGTTGGTAACTCTAAAAGAATTATTCAATGTATGTGTCTGAGCATCCGGATTTGTAATTACAACCGAATAGTTGCCTGCAGACGCACCTGTTAAGTCAAATGTCCCGGTTAATGAAGTTGAAGATACAACTGACTCGGCAGCTGCGGCTATAATCGTTGAGTTAGCCCTAGTTAAAGTTACTGAAGCTCCGCTAACAAAATCTGTTCCGGTTAATGTAAACTGCACAGAATTTTGACCACTCTCGCCTGTTGTTGGCGATATGCTTGTTATTACTGGCGCAGCGGCAGGAACCGGATCGGGATCGGGAGCTGGTGGTGGCGGAGGAGGTGCAGGTGCCGTCACTATGAAGGCGTTGTTCAAAGTATACGTCTGCGTGTCAGGATTTGTAACAACTAGCGAATAGGTGCCTGCTGTAGCTGATGTCAGATCTAGCGTTCCTGTCAGTGTAGTCGATGAAGATACGCTTTCAGAAGCAGCATTAATATCCGGTGAACCTGCCAAAGTTAGTCTCACTGAGGCTCCACTGACAAAATAGTTACCCGTTAATGTAAATGAAAGAGCATTTTGTGTATTCTCACCTGTAGATGGGGAGATACCTGATACTGTTGGCGCAGGTGCAGTTATTGTAAACGCATTACTCAGTGTATATGCCTGTGTGTCAGGGTTCGTAACAACTAGCGAATAGGTCCCTGCTGTTGCTCCTGATAGATTAAAGGATCCCGTCAAAGTTGTTGGGGACGAGACTGTCTCGGCTGTTGCATTTATAGTAGGTGAGCCTGCCAAAGTTAGTATTACTGAAGCCCCGCTGACAAAGTCGGTTCCGGTCAATGTAAACGAAAGGGCGCTTTGTGTATTTTCTCCTGTAGATGGAGAAATGTTTGTTATAGCCGGTGCTGGTGGTGGAGGCGCGGGAGCGGTGACTGTAAAGGCATTGCTCAACGTGTGTGTTTGCGTATCAGGATTTGTTACCACTACCGAATAGGTACCTGCTGTTGCTCCTGTTAAGTCAAATGTACCGGTTAATGAAGTTGAGGAAACTACGGTTTCAGATGTTGCGTTAATATCCGAAGAACCTGCCAATATTAGCCTCACTGAAGCCCCGCTGACTAAGTCAGTTCCTGTAATTGTAAACGCCAATGAACTGAGTGTGTTTTCACCGGTTGATGGCGATATTGAAGTAACGGTTGGTGCAGGTGCTACAACTGGTGGCGGAGGAGGAGGTGTGGCTCCGGTCAGACTTAATTTAACTCCCATATCTGCTGTATCTGCATCAGCAAGTGTTGAAAGGTCTAGGACAATGTTACCGGAAGCATCACTCGAAACTGATGCGGTGGAACGTGTTAAGGCAACTGTATTATCAAACTCCCAAATATCTAATGCGTAATCAGAGTTTGCGGCAAAACCGGTCAATGTGACCGTACCTGATAAACTCACACTGTTCCAAGTAACAGGGCATCCGGAAATTCCACCAACAACAGCGCACCAAATATGATTTACATTTTGTATCCAAATGTGACCTCTGCCGTTTGTTGTATCTTTTTGTCCCCATGTTCTAACATGTGCTGCTGAAGATGTCGCGGATGCGTCTACATAATTTCCATTGTTTAATGGAATATCGACGATAAAGTCGTAAAAATCTTTAAATAACGGGCGGTGATCTACGGCGCCTCTGTAAATGTGCTGATCCTCATACCAATATGACTCTATTAATCCTCCGTCGTTAATTTGACCCCAAATATAATTGTGAAGCCACACACCGTTTGTATCTAAAGTAATTTCGTCATCTGACTGTACTGTTTGATTTTGTGATTCCGGAAATCCTGTCTCGCCTCTCATTACAGGTTTACCAACGCCTCCGGTTTCCAAAGCACCTCTTGCCTGACTTACATTATAGGTAGAAAGCGCAGTATCGTAGTAATGGGTTGTGTCCATATCCAACGCGTCATATTCATGAATATCGGCGTAATCTAAATTCGGATAACTGGCGTTTGCCCAAAATGTAGTTCTTGGAAAACCGGTCCAAAAGGATGTGGTAATCAAATGGTCGTTTGGAGTAAATTGGTGCATGTAAATCCCAAATTCGTCGGCCATGTCAAAATGTCTTGAATTGTTCGGGTCACCTTCATTTAACAACTCCCAAGAGTGTATATTTGGTGAATATCCCCATCTTGCTTGAGCATATCTCCACCACGCTTGTTGGTACCATCTACCTGCTGTTAAGTTTCTATACTCACCGTAAAAATTATTTACATCATCATCAGCACCAAAAGTTCCGTCAGCATCTAATTTGTTAAAGAAATCCTCACTTTTATCAAGTAGTACCGGTTTGAGATAGATGTTGTTCGACTCTGCAAGTTCCAAAACTTTATCAAACGCGAAAGAATATTTTTGATCAACATAAGTTAAATGGGACATAGAAGGTTTGCTTATTATATTTGGCCCGAAATTGCCTCCTCCCAAATCCTCCTGTATTGCAACTTCTCTAACAAATACGTTTCCTGCTGTTGCATTTTCCACGGCTAGATAAAAGTACGGAAGCCAGTTGTTTGAACCGGAGTTCCAGGTACCTGTCGTATACTCCCAAGCTGTCGAGGCGGTATCGTATGGGGTGATTACAGTTCCAGTGCCTGATTGATTACAATTGTCCAACCAACCGCCGACTTTAGCCACAAAACCGTATGTACCGCTACCTGTTATCCCAGATGAACCAATTCGATAATGTACTTGGACTCTATAATTTGTGTTTGGCTTTACTGCAGGTGATTTTTTCTCGAAACCCAAGAACATACAATTGTCGTACCATGTGTCGTTAGCGGCTAATCTCATAACGGGAACTTCGCCTTCAACTGCATCTCCAAAGATATCCATACCTGTTCTTGGTGCCTGATCGGAATGGTTGTGCATTGAGTACCACGGATTCCATCTGGAACCGTAGATGGCCCATTGAGATAGCCACATCCTCACCAGTTGTATCCCATTTTGGTTCATTGTCTGGAAATTAGTCTGGTTACTTAGAACCGGATTATCCCAATCAATGTTGTCATAATTCATGTTGTACCCAAGTCCTGGGAAATAAGATCCATCCTCAAATTCAAAATATCTTGCGTCAGTTTTGCTGACCTGAACAAACCCTTTGTTACTGGAATCCACTACAGAAAATGTTTGGTCGGCACTCTGCGCGGTCCCACTGGAATCTTGCACGTCAAGTCTAAAAGTCCAAGTACCCACTTCTTTTGGTGTAAATCTAACTTTCCAACTACCGCTGCCTGCCGGATAAATCCATTCGTTAGATGACCTGATCTCATATGTAAAATCTTCGTAATAAAAGGCAGGTATTGTATAACTGGTTCCCGAAGGTGAAGTTAATGTCGCAGTAACATTTATGCCGGTACCTGGAGTAATTCCTGATGGAGTAGAGACATCGTACGGGAAAAACAAATTTGTAGCAGAAGTATTATTGACTGCAAATGTAATTTCAAATTTTTCATATTTTGGAATATTGTCGCCTGTGTAATCCCCTCTATTGTCTGTAATTGAGCTGATGGATAATGTTCCGACAGCTGTAACCGTAAAACTTGTAGGTAAAGTGGCGGCCTGTGTGTCGGTATTTGTAACAACCACATTGTAAATTGCTTCGACCGCACCGGTAAGATCTAAGTTTGCAGTTATGGTTGTGGGATCAACTACGACAACATTTGTTGCTGTAATATTTGGCTGACCTGTTGCAGTCAACATGACTGTAGCTCCGGTCAAGAAATTAGTGCCGGTAATTGTAACGGCAACAGCTGCGTTATTATTTAACCCATTGTTTGGGGTAATACCTGTGATTGTTGGGGCCGCCGCGGTTACCGTAAATTCATTTATTAAGCTGGCAGTTGTTGCATCAGGATTTGTTAGAACTACATTGTATATAGCCGGTACAGCTCCGGTAAGATCAAAAGAACCGGTTATACTGTTACTCGAAACAAACGTGACTCCTGTTGCATTTATGTCTGGATTCACGGCAGAAACAAGCTTTACAGTAGCGCCGCTTTGAAGATTCAAACCAGTGATTGTAAAAGCTACCGAAGCATTAGTGTTTGCACCCGTGCTTGGATTAATTGAGATTAGACTCGGATCTGAAGTCGCCGCGCCTGCCTGAATTGTAGCGACCAAATTCTGAATATAAAAAAGGTCTCCTCTATATAAAGTTGAGTAATGTAAATATTTTTCTAAACTGGCCCGATCCTCTTTCAAAGCATAGGCTTTGGCCAAAAACAAGGATGACTCCTCGTACATATGAGTTAAAGTTCCCTCATTATAAAAAGAGTCGTGAAGTCT
>MEWG01000019.1:9844-20784 GCA_001773295.1 candidate division WWE3 bacterium RIFOXYD1_FULL_39_9 | reverse complement strand
AGACGGTAAAAAAGTATTGGATAGCAAGGTGACCGAATATATCTGGGATATTTTGTCTGACAACAAGGCGCGCTTACCTGCATTTGGTACAAGTAATTTCTTAACAATTTCTAACAATAAAGTAGCGGTAAAAACAGGCACAACTGACGAAAAAAGGGACAACTGGACCTTTGGTTATACAGATTCTTATGTAGTAGGTGTTTGGGTAGGCAACAATGACAACGATCCTATGAATAGAAATCTAGCCTCTGGATTAAGCGGGGCCGCGCCAATTTGGAACAAAATCATGTCTCTGGTGGTTCAAGAAAATGACGCTGGTGCGGAAGTTAAATCAGACCAAGTTTCAGTACTTCACAAACCCGAACAAATACCGTAAAATATTCCTTGCTTGCAAATTATGAAAAACTCACTGGATCACATTATTATTAAAGGTGCGCGCCAACACAACCTCAAAAATATCGACATGGAGATTCCAAAGAATAAGATGGTCGTTTTTACAGGCGTATCCGGTTCAGGTAAATCTTCGCTTGCAATGGACACTATTTATGCCGAGGGTCAAAGACGCTATGTTGAGAGCTTGTCGGCCTATGCCAGACAATTTCTAGGTGTAATGGACAAACCGGACGTTGATAAAATTGACGGACTGTCTCCGGCCATAGCAATAGATCAGAAAACAACTTCCAGAAATCCCAGATCCACTGTTGGTACGATCACAGAAGTTTATGATTATTTAAGACTGCTCTATGCGCGAGTAGGTCACCCTCATTGTCCTAACTGCGGAAGAGAGATTCAAAGACAAAGTGTTGATGAAATAGTGGGAAAAGTACTTTCACAGCTATCCGAGGAGCCTGAATATAAGACTGCTCGAGGCGTGAGATTTTTTATTTTTGCCCCAATCATCAAGGACCGAAAAGGCGAGTATTCCTCACTTTTTGAAAACTTAAAGAAACAGGGAATCATCAGAGCGAGAATTGACGGCGAGTTGCGAAGCTTAACCGACAATTTCGAGCTTATTAAAACAAATAAACATACAATCGACGGGTTAATTTCCAGACTTATCTTGTCCAAGAATACCTTAGCAAACGAGGAAGACAAGAAGTCGTTCATGAGTAACCTTACACAATCTATGGAATCAGCACTTAGATTGGGAAATGGCAATTTAATTTTAACCATAGTTAAAGATAAATCTTTTGATTTTAGTGAAAACCCTAAAGAAACCGAAGACCATCTATTCTCGGAAAATTTTGCTTGTCCAGTCTGCAACATTTCACTTCCCGAAATCGAGCCTCGAACTTTTTCATTCAACTCACCGCACGGAGCATGCCCTGTTTGCGATGGTTTAGGTACAAGATTACATGTGGATGAAAGTTTGGTTGTGAACCCAAGGCTGTCTATCTCTGAAGGCGGCGTTTTGCCATGGGCACGCCTAATGGAACACTATAGTTGGACACAGAAGATAGTTGAGTCGGTTGCCGAAAAATACAAGATCGATTTAGATGAGGCATTTGGCGAGTTGTCCAAAGAACACCAACATTTAATTTTATACGGAATCGAAGGTAAAAAGTTTAGAGTGACTTATGTTACAAAAGAAGGCAGGCAGCACACTTACGATACTTCATTTGAAGGCGTTATTCCAAATCTTGAAAGACGATACAAAGAAACTGAGTCAGATTACATTAGAAATGAAATCGAAAAGTTTATGGTTCTAGAGGACTGCCCTGAATGTCACAATTCAAGACTAAAAAAAGAGTCGCTCTCGGTTGTAATTGACGGGAAAAATATTTGGGAAATAACTCAATTGTCTATCTTTGCAACAAGCGAGTGGTGTAAATCTTTGGAAAAACATTTTACAGAACGTGAAAATAAAATATCCAACACTATATTGAAAGAGATTGATTATAGACTAAAGTTTTTGGTCGACGTTGGTTTAGGCTATCTAACTTTAGGGAGATCTTCATCGCATCTTTCAGGAGGCGAGGCGCAAAGAATTCGATTGGCATCGCAAATCGGGTCAGGTCTATCGGGAGTACTTTATGTATTGGATGAGCCTTCTATCGGTCTACACCAAAAAGATCAAAGTCAGCTGATAAATACTTTGCACCATCTTCGGGATCTTGGAAACACTGTTCTAGTGGTTGAGCACGACGCAGAAACTATGCTTAAGTCAGACTATATTTTTGACTTTGGTCCGGGAGCAGGTGAGCATGGCGGCAAAGTCATGGCGGAAGGTACTCCTGAGGAAATTGTTGCAAACCCCAATTCTTTAACTGGTAAATATCTATCAGGAAAATTAATTGTAGGTAGAAATGGGATAAAACCACAAGATCAGCTGATTGAGCAGTTAGATTTAGAAACTAATCAAAAGAATCTTAAGAAAATTAATGGGAAGTCGCTTACTTTAAAAGGCGCAGCAGGAAGGAATTTGAAAAAGGTAAACTTTGAAGTGCCTTTAGGTAAATTTATTTGTGTCACAGGCGTGTCGGGTTCTGGAAAGTCCACTCTGGTCATGGATACTTTATATAAAGCTTTACGACAGCGATTTGGATTAAAGTTAGAAGAAATGCCGGAAGAATACACAGATTTAGACGGCGTTGAAAACATTACAAATATAATTGCCATAGATCAAAGTCCTATCGGTAGAACTCCGAAGTCAAATCCGGCAACTTATACAAAAGCATTTGACCATATAAGAGATTTATTTGCCAAGACACAGGAATCCAGATTGAGAGGATATCAATCAGGTAGGTTCAGTTTTAATGTAAAAGGTGGAAGATGCGAAGCTTGCGGAGGAGAGGGTCAAATTAAAATTGAGATGCAGTTTATGCCGGATGTTTATGTTAACTGCGAAGTTTGTGGCGGTAAGAGATACAACCGAGAAGCTTTGGAGATACATTATAAAGAGAAAAATATCGCCGATGTTCTAGACATGACAGTAGAGGAGGCACTTTCCTTCTTTGAAAATATCCCGCAAATTAGAAAGAAAATTGAGACTTTATTTGAAGTTGGACTGGGCTATATTAAACTGGGTCAGCCGGCACCGACTTTATCTGGTGGTGAGGCGCAAAGAGTAAAACTTGCGCTGGAGCTATCTAAAAGATCTACCGGAAGTACTTTGTACATTTTGGATGAGCCGACAACCGGATTACACTTTGCTGACCTTGAAAATTTGATCCATATATTTAAACGCTTAACAGTGCGTGGCAACACTGTTTTAGTGATCGAGCACAATCTGGATGTGGTAGCAAATGCAGACTGGATATGTGACCTCGGTCCGGATGGTGGAGAAGCAGGAGGACACGTTATATTTTCAGGAAGTGTTGCGGATATATTAAAGGATAAAGTTTCTTATACCGGTGAGGCTCTGCGAGAGCATTTGAGTGCACTGAATCTTCTACATAATTTTAAATAGTATCTCTTGACCGTTAAAGATTTTGAGTTTTAAATCTTCCAGGTCTTTCTCACGATAGAAAATTCTCTTACTTAGCGGCGGAATAGCTTCGCCATCTTCAGTGTACAAAAACACCTTCCCCGTATTTACCAACTCATATTTGTTTCTTCCAAAAAGCATTTGTAGAATGTTTAAATTCATTTTTTGGTTTATCTCAACTTCAGGTTTAAACTCAACATTTTGGGGATTGTCAGTAAACTCAACTTCTACTAATTTATCTTCGGAGTTTTCGTCGAATCTGTACGTTCCGGGAGGCAGCGGTGAATCAGAATCGATACCTTTTATAACAAGTACAAAGTGATTCGTATCCAGTTTTGAGAAGTAATCGGTATTTGAAGTGTCTCCCCAGGTCGGATCTATTTGAATCCATCCGTAATTCGGGTCGTAAAATTCAGGCCAGGCATGTAAAAAGTCACCACCTCTAAGATTTATTGACAACGGCCTTGTGTTATCAGTTCCTGAGAGAGCATAGCCATTTAATTCTCGTGCCGGTATACCCATGGATCTGGCTAAGGCTATAAAAGTGTCTGTAAACTCCATACACGCCCAACCAGCAGTATTTTCCAGTGATTTGCTGGCTCCTTTTCTATCAACAAATTGTTCGTTCAAGGTAGCAAAATCGTATGAGAAGTTTTCAACAATATAGTTGTAGATGTTGTTGGCGTTTTGAATCACGTTTTGATCTTTGTTATAGAGTTTTTCCGATATTTCTTTTATGTTGGCGGCACGTGTTTCCCAGAATGGTTGTGGTCTAGTATATAAACTGATCACACTTCCCGGAATTTCGGATAAAGCACCGCCGGACTCCAGATTTATCTGTCTACCGGAAATCTTTGCATTCCCGATTAACTCAACTTCCAAGTTCTGTTTCGGTTTTAGTTTGTACTGTGCGATCACGTTTCCATCAGGATCGGTTCTTACAGAATCCGGCATCACATTAAAAGAACCGTATTTTACTTGTTGAATAGATTTTATGTCCGGCGGTAAAGGTATTTCATAAATTGAGGATAATAAATTCGGATTATGTAACTGATATTTCAGCCTGAAATTTATATATTGATAATTTCCAAAAGCTGCAGTTATGTTTTTGTCAGCAAGCGATTCTTTTGTGAAGTAATACCTATGGAGGTTATTTTTTGATTCTTCTAAGATGGGAACAGGTGATATAAATATTTTATCTCCAAAAGCATTAGGTACACTAAAGTTAATATTGTATCCGGTTGTTGCTTCAACTGCCTGCGTTCTTGGAATATTTATGTTCCACACCTCACCGATTTTATTTGCAATGTCTTTTGACTTATAGATAATTGAGAATTTGTTTTGTCGACCTTCCCCGATATTAAATGAATTTAAAGTAACTTTAATTGTGGTTTCGTCTAAAGTTTTTTCGTTATCAACCTCAATATCTCTATTCTTCTCATGAATCTTAATATCGTAAATATCAAGTTGTTTCACCTTTAAGGTGTACGTTTGGACAATTACGTCGTTTCTTAGATTTGTGATTGTCACATCTTGGGTAACTGTTGTTTCCCCGGTAAGTCCGATATCGTAAGAAATACCATATTCAGTTAAAAAATCCCCTTCTGCATGTACTTTTGGCGTTACTAAAGGCGCAGTTACAACTAAAAATGCAAAAGTGAAGAAATATTTAATTAAACGCATATTCCTTATTTTACATGAAAAACACCTTCTATTTTATGATCCTATAGCCATAAACTGCTAAAATACTACTGTGAAAGATCAGGTTATAAAAACAGTTCAAAATTTACCAAGTGCTCCCGGAGTTTATCTTTTCAAAAACAGCTCCGGTGTTGTGATATATGTTGGAAAGGCAAAGAGGCTAAGGGACCGAGTAGGTTCTTATTTTCATGCCGATCTTGACCCAAATTCCAAAACTTTTGCGCTAGTACAAAGAATCGAAGACATCGAGTACGTAGAAGTTCAATCGGAACTTGAAGCGTTTGTGTTAGAGGCTGCTTTAATAAAAAAACACAGACCAAAATACAACATAATTCAGAAGGACGATAAATCCTACATATACATCGCAATAAGAAAAGAAAAGGCCAAGATCGGCGATAGTACAGTTTTATTACCGAAAGTCCTAACAATAAGGGAAACTGATGCTCAAAAAAACGATTTATTGTTTGGACCTTATCCGAACGGCACTACAGCCAAATATATCGTGAGAGCACTTAGAAAGATTTTTCCTTTTAGAGATTGTGATCCGGCAAAATTTAATAGATATCACAAATTGGGACGTCCGTGTTTATTTGGAGACTTGGGACTATGTCCGGCACCATGTATTAATTATTCGGAAAAAGATTTACTTGGATACAAAAAGAACATTGAAACTATAAAGAAAGTGTTAAATGGCGGCAGTACAAGAGTGGTAAAAAATATGGAGATAGAGATGAATGCTTATTCAAAAAAGCAGGACTATGAAAATGCAGCCAGAATCAGAGATATCATTGCCAAGTACAAGTATGTAAGCCAAAAATTTAGGAGATCAGAGGAGTATATTAATAATCCTTACTTGATCAACGATATTGCAGATAGAGCGATCAACGATTTAGCAGTAATATTGCCGGTTCTTGATGGTGTGCCAAACAGAATAGAGTGTTACGATATTTCAAATATTTCCGGCAAAGAAGCAGTCGGTTCTATGGTTGTTGCAGTAAACGGTAGGATTAACAAAAAAGAGTATAGAAAATTTAAAATAAAACTAAGTGCAACACCAGATGATTTTCAAATGATGAAGGAAGTCTTAACTAGAAGATTGAAAAATACTTTCGAACGTTCAGATGATAAGGTTTGGCCAAAACCTGATTTAATTGTCGTTGATGGCGGTAAAGGACAAGTGGGAGCAGCACTTGAAGTAATGAGTCAGTTAAATGTGTCTGTTCCTCTGGTCGGTCTGGCGAAGAAAGAGGAAATATTAGTCTTCAAGGATGAATTCGGTTATGTTGAGTTAAAGTATCCCAAGGATTCAGCAGGGCTTAACCTAATTATCAGACTCAGGGATGAGGCCCACCGGTTTGCACAAAGTTACCACCATAAATTAAGACTTCAAAAAATACGCATCGAACAGAAAATTGTATAATTATATTATGCTTAAAGCATTCTTAAGATCTTTTGTTTTCACTTACATCACGCTATATGTTATCCAATACTTTTTAGAGCCTTTTAGCTTTGAAGATCCTGTAAGAGACTTTATATTAGTTGCCCTCGCTTTATCCATTCTAAATAGATACTTGAGATCTCTGTTGCAGATGCTTTCACTACCCAACGATGGGTTCGTTTATTTACTCATCTTTTTTGTGATGAACTTCATTACATTTAACATTATTGCCGTGATTATTCCTCAATTTTCTATTCAAAGTGCCGTAACGCCCAATTTGATAATTTTCGGTTTTGTGTTACCATCAAAAAACTTAACAGCTCTATGGGCTGGGGCAGTAGGAACGTTGTTGTTGACAGTCATATTCAACTTTTTTGAATGGTTGGCCAGCAAGAAATAATATGGATTTACTATTAATATCAAAGACAACACAAATCATTTTAACCTTGGCGATAGTTGTGCTGATTCTGATACAGTCAAAAGGCAAAGGACTTGCTGCAGGTGTTGGTAGCGCATTTACTGCGTATAGGTCAAGAAGGGGTGTGGAGAAGCTAGTTTTTATACTAACAATAGTCTTTTCAGCGCTTCTTATAACAAATTCCCTGCTTATAGTAATCCTATCCTAGTATGCCTATTTTAATAGACGGATGTAAACCACTCTTTGGCTCAGTAACAGCTTCTGGGGCTAGGAATTCTGCTTTAAAGATCATTTTTGCCTCACTTTTTTCAAACGAAGACATTTATATAGAAAACGTACCCAGATTGGAAAGTATCTATGTTGACCTTGAAATGATTAGAAGTATCGGCGGAAAGGCAGATTGGGTCAGACATAACTCTTTAATGGTTAATGGTGCCAATCTAAACACTTATATAATCCCTCATGATATAGGTTCTAGATATAGGTCTACATTTTTACTGGCCGGACCACTTTTATTTAGATTCGGGAAAGCTTCAATCCCAAAATATAAATCATCCGCTTTTACACCATCACCGACAAATAGAATTGTTACGACATGGAAGTCCTTAGGAATTAACGTGGAAGAGGATGAAAACTACCTCCACCTTTCTACAGATAAAATACATGCGTCGGATATTGCATTTAGAACTACGACACATATGGGCACAGACAATGCGATTCTTTCTTCATTGTTTGTTCAAGGCGAGACATCAATTAACAATGCTTCAGAAGAGCCGGAAATTGACGACTTAATAAAATTCTGCAATCAGATGGGAGCGAATGTTGAGAGAGTAGAGCCGAGGAAAATAAAAGTTACGGGAACAAATATTTTTAAGAGCACGCGCTATGAAGTTATGTCAGATAAAGCCGAGGTGGCTGCTTTTACAGCCGCAGCTCTATTAACTAATGGAAATATTGTTATTAAGAAAATTGATAAATTTGCGCTCACAGCATTTGTTAACTTTTTGACGAAAATAGGTGCTAATTTCGAGTTTTCTCGGGATGAGTTGCGAATTTGGCACAGCGGAGGAAACTTTCAGGCAACTGAATTAAATATTTCACCAAGTCCGGGTTTTGTTCCCGACTGGATGTCGTACGCAACACTGCTTCTTACACAGGCGGAAGGAACAAGCTTGATTCACGATACAGTTTATGTTGATAGGTTGGAATTTACAAAAGATCTTAATAGAATCGGTGCGAAAATCGAACTAATCAAGCCGTCTTCGATCGGAGTTTTACCGGTAATAAGCGACGATTCTTATGATTTTGAAAAAATGGGCGAGCCGTCAACGATTGCTCGAATCATTGGACCCACTAAGCTAAAAGGTGAAAAAATGCATATAATAGATTATAGGTTTTTCAACATGATGGTTATAGCCGGTATTGCTGCAGAAGGCCGAACCGAAATACATGGCTACGAAACAGGGTACGAAAGTATAGAAGCCTTTTTTGATAAGTTGATCAGTTTGGGAGCAAATTTGCGAATAAATTGATATGGACTATTTAGGAATTAGAATAGACCTTTTATTATTATTTTTAACTTTCTTTATAAGTTTTGGACTGTACCCCTTTTGGATAAATTTCGTTTATAAATTCAATATGGGCGAAGTTAGTCGCGTACACGAACATAAGCAGGGAATACCTACAATGGGTGGTTTGGTTTTTGTGCTAGCTGTTGCAGTAATTACATTAGTATTAAACCGTTCTAGAACTCAGACTTTACTTCCAATTTTTATTGCATTGGTTTCCGGGCTGTTGGGTTTACTGGAAGACTTCACGAAAGTATATAAAAAATCCGGTCTTCCCGCGTTATTTGAGTTCAAAATAAATGTGACAAAGTCTTGGGGTATTCTCAATTTCCTAAAAGCTTTCAGACCTTGGGCAGCGTTCAAAGAATTTTCGAGAGTTGTTGGAAGTGCCGGAGGGTCCGGATTGGAAACATATCAGAAATTTATCATCCAAGGTTTAATAGGCGGCTTCATGGCCTATTGGGCATATTTCAAGTTGGGTTGGGATTATATCTGGATGCCTTTACTTGGAAACATACATTTAGGTTTTCTTTATCCTATATTTATATTTCTGTTTTTTATTGCAGTATTGAATGCAGTTGCATTTACAGATGGCTTGGATGGGCTGGCAGGTGGTTTAGCACTTATTGCGTTTTTAACTTTTTGGGCAATATCACGTTCGCTCGGTTACAACTCGCTCGCAGGATTTTGTGCTTCGTTTGTAGGAGCTTTATTGCCGTTTTTATACTTTAATGTTTTTCCGGCCAGAATTATGATGGGTAATGTAGGCTCCCATGTGTTAGGCGCAGTTTTAGCTGTTCTTGCGGTTGTTACACACAGAGAAGTTGCTTTTATTTTCATCGGGTTAGTATTTCTTGTCGATGGTGTTACAAGCCCGCTCCAACAGTTCAGTGTCAAATTGACTAGGAAAAGACTATTTAGGATGGCCCCAATTCACCACCACTTTGAGCAATTGGGTTGGCCTGAATCCAAGGTCGCGTTGAGATTTTGGATATTTGGGATGATATTTGGATTATTTGGATTGTTTATCGCTTTGTTGTAGTCTTTTCAAATGTACAAAAAGAAACCAGCCCAAAAAATTATATCAATATCTCATAATGAAGATAAGTCCCTAATTTTTTTAATAGCCGGCTTTCTACTTTTTGGAATAATAGTAATTTTTAACTCGACTACTGTACAATCTCTTAAAATTTATGGTGACGCAAGTAGGTTTTTCTTATATCACATTGCATGGACTGTTGTTGGGTTAGTTGGTTTTTTTATAACTTACAAATTTGATATTTTACGTTTTTTAAAATTAAATAAGTTTTTTTACATTGTTACAGCTGTTTTTCTATTTATATTAATGATTGCCAGTTTCCTTCCCTGTGAAAACGCAATTATTTTTGCAAGGTGTGAGAATGCAGCCAACAGATGGTTTTATTTCAACCCACCACCGTTTCCGCAAATCCCGATAATAGGGGAGTTAGGATTTCAGCCGTCGGAGTTAGCTAAACTTACTTTGACAATATTTTTAGCAGTTCAACTCTCCAGGAGCTTCAAAAAGAAATATCAGCCATTTTGGTACTATCTGCTCGGCGCAGGGTTTTTTTCAGCTCTTATAATTCTTCAACCAAACATGTCCACGTCGGTAACAGTCTTTATTATAGGGACGTTAATGTATATTACTTCGGGAGCCACGCTTAAACCGTTGTTTTTGCTCTTTCCTATTATGCTTTTCATGGCGTTTTTATTCATTATGACTACGCCATACCGTCGAGAAAGATTAATGACTTTCTTCAAGAGCAATCAAACGACTCTGAATCAGGAAGAAGATTATCAAATTAAACAGGCCAAGATAGCTCTTGGTTCCGGAGGTTTTTTTGGCAAAGGATTGGGCCAGTCACGGCAGAAATATGGGTATACTCCTGAAATTGCTT
The DNA here is from genome assembly GCA_001773295.1 of candidate division WWE3 bacterium RIFOXYD1_FULL_39_9. Lineage (GTDB taxonomy): Bacteria > Patescibacteriota > WWE3 > UBA101185 > UBA10185 > OXYD1-FULL-39-9. Next base: position 10,313 of record MEWG01000019.1, on the reverse strand, counting down.
CCGATGCCACTTTTGCTATTGTAGGCGAGGAGTTCGGCTTTGTGGGAGTTTCGGTACTTTTGTTTTGTTACGGTCTCCTGATATTTAAAGGTCTAACAATTGCAAAAAGAGCGGTAAGTTCGGAAGAATCATTAATTGCTGTCGGTGTTACTTCTTGGATCGGACTTCAGCTGTTAATCCACGTTACTTCAAATACAGGCATGATCCCTTATACCGGCGTAACTTTGCCGCTTATTTCATACGGAGGTTCTTCTTTGCTGTTTACACTTATGGGGCTGGGTTTGCTTGCCAATATTGATAGAACCAGCACCGAATAAGTGCGTCATCCTCAATAAAAATATATAATAACGTTGATGAAATTAGTTTTAACAGGCGGACATCACAGTTCTGCTATGCCGATAATAAAATTTTTGCAGGAAAACAACCCTGAGGTGCAGATGTTTTGGCTTGGTCACAAACACTCAATGAA
>MEWG01000019.1:7490-9771 GCA_001773295.1 candidate division WWE3 bacterium RIFOXYD1_FULL_39_9 | reverse complement strand
CCGGTAAAGTCCTCAATATTCCTTTTTTAACGCACGAGCAAACTGTAACAACAGGCTATGCAAACAATCTTATCGGTAAGTTTGCCGATAAAATATTTGTTTCTTGGCACGAGTCGGTGGCTTTTTTTCCAAGAGAGAAAGTAATTTTTTCAGGAATCCCGCTTAGAGAAAGTATTTTCAATATTACTACCAGTAACTTTTCATCATCAAACGAACTACCTTACATTCTAATAATCGCCGGAAAGACCGGTTCGGTGATGATAAACGACGTGATCTTTGACTTACTTGAGACATTGCTAGGAAAATATAATGTTATTCATCAATGTGGCGATCATTCAGAATTTAAGAGCTACGATGCACTATCTGAAAAATACTCAAGAATAAAAGATAAATTTCCAGGCCAGTACTTTCTGAAAAAATTTATATTTGAAGATGAAATAGGCGAGGCGTACGGTAGAGCAAGTGTAGTTGTTTCCAGAGCCGGGGCGCACACTATTGCCGAATTAAACGCGCTAAATAAGAAATGTGTTTTAATCCCGATCTCATGGGTTTCTCATAACGAGCAATTTAAGAATGCGCAGATACTAAAAGAAAGGGGACTTGCACAGATTGTTCAGGAGACAGAGTTAACCTCAGAAAACTTATTATCTGCTATTGAAAATAGAATGCACACATCTACAGAACAAACAGATGTCAGCAACACCTTTGCCGAAGATTCACTAAACTCGGTTAAAATAATTACTAATGAGATCCTTACCTACAAGAAAAAGGAATAGTTCGTTCGATTTTCAAATTTCCAAAGTATTTCTAAAGGAGAGATATGAAAAAAAGACGGACCTTTCCTTAAAATTAAAGATTTTATTTAAGAAAATTCTCAGTTTCATAAGATGGCTAACTCCGGTAGCAATTGTTTGTACAGTCTTTTACACTTTATATTTTTTTGCTTATCGCTCAAACTTTTTCACTATAAAAGAGGTTTTAATAACCGGCGCTTACTCTTACGTGAACTTTGATGACGTGCATAGTATCGCATCAAATAAACTAGTGGGGCAAAATATCCTTACTCAAGAGAACAAGGATATTGAAACTTTATTAAAGAAGAACTTTTTAGGGATAAAAGATATCGATGTAGAAAAAAAATATCCTGATAAGGTAACAATTAGTTTGGTCGAGCGAGTGCCAATTGCTCAAATTCAAGTTAAAGCAGACTCAGACAAATATTTAATTGATGAGGACGGGTATGTGCTTGGAATTAGCGATGATTCTGCAAACGCACTACCTTTAATTAACTATGAAGGAGAAATCAGGGTAGGGAATTTTATTGATTTTAATATCGTGCCGCTCGCCCTAGACATTATTAACTATTCTAAAACCGAGCAATTGGAGTTAAGCAGCATGAGTTTTAAAGGCAAAGATACAACCTTTTTTACAAACGGAAGTATCGAAACTCTGCTTGATTTCAACGTCAGTGTTAAAAAATCTATGAACATTGTTTCAGAGTTAATTAAAAAATCTCAGACTGAAGGTAAAAGTATTAAGAAAATAGATTTACGATATGATAAAGTAATAGTATTATATGACTGAGTTGCATTGAAGGATTTAGAAGGCGATTATTTGCTAAATTCTTCTTTTTTTCTGAACATTATATATGGCTAAGGAAAAAATCATTACCGGAATTGATGTGGGTTCCACAAAAATCAGCACCACTGTTGCTGCCGTATCAGATAACAAAGTATCCGTTATAGGTGTATCTGGAAACGTAGTATCCAAAGGTATAAAAAAAGGGAATGTTATCGATATTGATGCTGCAGTAGAGGCTATTTCGTCTAGTTTGGAACGTGCAGAGCGTATGGCCGGTGTCTCGGTCTCATCAGCTTTTGTTTCAATTAACGGTAGCCATATAGAAACCTTAAATTCACACGGTGTTGTCGCAGTTTCCCCAACCCAGTCATCCGAAATTTCACAAGAAGATGTTGTCAGAGTAATAGAAGCAGCTCAGGCGGTCTCTTTACCTTCAACTAGGGAAGTAATCCACGTAATACCAAGAGATTTTATCGTAGACTCACAAGAAGGTATCAAGGATCCTATCGGCATGTCAGGTGTAAGGCTGGAGGTTGAAACTAATATCATTCACGGATCATCTACAGCAATGAAAAATTTGATTAAATGTGTATCCCAGGTTGGTGTTGGTGTAGAAGATCTTGTTTATACCGGTATAGCGGCTGCTGAAGCAGTTTTAACTGATACCGAAAAAGAATTAGGCACGTTGTTGGTAGATATT
>MEWG01000019.1:0-7466 GCA_001773295.1 candidate division WWE3 bacterium RIFOXYD1_FULL_39_9 | reverse complement strand
TTACCGATTGGTGGAAAATTGATTACAAGTGATTTAGCAATCGGACTGCGAACAAGATTAGAAGACGCCGAAAAAATAAAACTTAAATTAAGTAATGAAGCAAGTATGTTTAAATCCGGCGATGTTACCGGAAGAAAAAACGATGACTTTGATTTATCGGAGTTTGGTGTAGAAACTGATACAGTTTCCAGATCCCTTTTGTATAAAATCGTTGATTCCAGACTCGAGGAAATTTTCAGATTAATAGCTTTAGAATTATCCAAAGTAAACTTGTCAGGTAAACTACCTGCAGGAGTTGTTGTAACAGGTGGCGGAGCCTCCACATCGGGTGTAGAACGTGTTGCAAAAATGACACTTAAACTGCCCGTTCGTATCGGAACTCCCAGAGGAATCACCGGATTAATAGATGAAATCCAGGGACCGACCTCATCTGTAAGTGTTGGAACAGTTCTGTACGGTGTAAACACAATGCGTACAGGTAGAATGTTGTCTTTTGATTCCGGTAGAGGTAATATGAATAAAGCTTTTACCAAAATATTTGATAGAATAAAATCCTTCCTGCCCTAAACTATTTATTTTGCTGTGCAAGTGTATTCTACGCTGTGTGTGGGATATCTGACTTACAGTAAAAGAAGACGGAGTCTTCAATATGCATGTTAAACCTGAGATAGAAAGATTTGCAAAAATAAGAGTAGTTGGAGTTGGCGGAGCTGGTGGAAATGTTATTAACTCCATGATTAATTCTCAACAAATTAATGGTGTTGAGTTTATCGCAGTTAATACAGACGCCCAAGATTTATCAGTAAACAAAGCATTTGTAAAAATTCCAATCGGACAAGAACTAACTAACGGACTTGGAGCTGGAGCAGATCCGGAAATCGGTCGTAAGGCCGCAGAAGAGTCAATTGACATTATTAAAGCAAACCTTGAAGGCGCAGATATGGTTTTTATAACTGCGGGTATGGGAGGCGGAACCGGTACAGGAGCTTCGCCGGTAATTGCTGCCATTGCAAAAGATCTCGGTGCATTAACCATAGGTGTAGTGACGAAACCATTCAATTTCGAAGGAGCTCAAAGAACACGAAACGCCGAGGTTGGCATAGAACAATTGAGACGTGAAGTTGACGCACTGATTACAATTCCCAATCAAAAATTACTAGATATCGCTGACGAGAACATGTCCATTATTGACGCGTTCAAGATGTCGGATAGTGTGTTAAACCAAGGTGTTCAAGGTATTTCCGATTTGATTGTCATGCCGGGCTTAATAAATGTCGACTTTGCAGATGTTAGAACGATAATGAAGGATGCAGGAACAGCTTTAATGGGAATAGGAATTGGTACCGGTGAGAATCGTGCTGAAAACGCTGCTAAAGCCGCAGTTTCCTCACCTTTACTCGAGCAATCTATCAAAGGCGCAAGCGGAATTTTGTTTAATGTAATTGGTGGATCTGACGTTACAATGCGCGAAGTGGATAGAGCCGCAAGTATCATCAACGAAGTCGCGTCACCGGATGCAAATATTATCTTTGGTACAACCATTGACGATAGATACAGCGGTCAGATTAAGATCACGGTAATTGCAACCGGTTTCGATACAGCTGATGTGAAATCGCAACTTGGAATACCGGCCGCACCTGTTCAAAGAATTCAATTCCCTGGGCGTGAAACTCAAGAGGAAGAAAAGGAAGAAAAATCCGAAGAAGAAAAGAAAGAACCTTGGAAACCCGATGATTTCGAAAGTGACTACGACAGTAAATACGACATCCCTGCATTCTTAAGAGGCAAGTAATTTTATTCGTCCGAACTATTGCTATTTTCAAAACAAATTTTCTTTTTGCGTGGCTTCAACCTTAAAAGTTATCCACACCTGATTTTTCAATAAGAATCCTATGCGAAATTTAAATATTTTACTTGTACATAAACTTTTAATATGTTTCTATTAACTGAACGGGGGTTAAGTTTTGATGTATTTCAGTCCAACTGAATTTTTAATTTCCGTCAGCAGACCTAGCGGTCCAAAAAAATAGTGACCTCTCGGTCCAAAAAAAATAGTGACCTTACGGTCCGAAAAATAGTAAAAATTTAATAATGTTGTTTCATGCGCCGACAATCTTTACTGGCAGTGAAAGGTTGCTGTCACATGAAATATGGCTGTCCATGAGTTCATTATCTCCAAACTCTAGTCCGGCAACGCAAATCACAAAATTGGTAAAAAATACTGAAATAACTTTTACCCCAAATGCCCAGAAGATTCTGGAAAAAAGATATTTGAGGAAAAAAGATGACGGTGCTCCCGCAGAAACAGTTGAACAGATGTTCGACCGAATAGCTACGACTGTTGCCGAACCCGATCGTCCTTATCGTGATGTAGAAGTTTCTAAGATTGAATTTTATAATTTACTGTCACTAAAGAAATTTTTTCCTAACTCCCCAACTTTTACCGGTGCAGGAACACCGCTTGGACAACTCGCTGCCTGTTTTGTTTTGCCAATCGACGATGATTTAGGTAGAACTCGCGGAAGTATTTTTGAAACTCTGCGCGTAGCGGCACTTATACAACAGACCGGAGGAGGTAACGGATTTTCATTTTCAAAGTTGAGACCAAAAGGTTCCATTGTTGCAACTAGCCGAGGAAAAGCAACCGGACCGGTTGGCTTTCTTGAAGTTTATGACTCAGCTTTCGGTGAGGTTGCACAGGGCGGAGTAAGACGTGGTGCAAATATGGGAGTTTTGAGAGTAAACCATCCGGATGTAAGGGAATTTATAAAATGCAAAGGAGATGAAGGGAGCATTTCAAACTTTAATATCTCGGTAGCAGTTACGGATGAATTTATGGAGGCTGTTAAGAAAGACACTACTTACGATTTAATAGATCCGCATACAAATGAAGTTGTCGAAAGCCCCAGGGCAAGAGAAATCTTCGATTTAATAATAGATCATGCTTACAAGAACGGCGAGCCGGGAGTCTTATTTATTGATGCTGCAAACAGATCGAATCCTGTTCCGCAACTGTACACATTGGAAGCGACTAATCCTTGCGGCGAACAATGGCTAGGGCCTTACGAGAATTGCTGTTTAGGTTCACTGAATCTTGCTGAGCACTTAAATGAGGCAGGTCAATTAGATTGGGAGCAACTTAAAGAGTCAGTTATTCTTTCAACAAGATTTTTGGATAACGTAGTAAGTGCAAACGGATACGTTCCTGAAGTGCCTGAATTGAGAGAAGCTGCTGAAAATGCTAGAAGAATCGGTTTAGGTTTCATGGGACTCGCAGATGTAATGTTTTCAATGGGAATTAGATACGGCAGCGACGAAGGTCAGGAGTTTGCTGCTCAAGTTACTGAGTTCATGAGATTTCACTCAATGAAAACATCTATCGAGCTCGCGCGAGAACGCGGCCCGTTCTTAATGATAAAGGGAAGTATCTATGATCCTGAAAATCTGAAATGGACCACACCGCAGCCACTTAAACCATTTAGAAGAGACTTTGGCAGACCCACAATGAACTGGGATGAGATCATTTCTGGTATCAAACAATACGGAATAAGAAATGCTGCCCAAACGACAGTGGCCCCCACAGGAACTATATCTACAGTCGCCGGCATAGAAGGTTATGGTTGCGAACCGGTATTTGCTCTTGCATACAATAGAAATGTTTATCAGGCTGCCGGTGATCAAGAAAGAATGACTTTAACCTACGTCAGTTCAATTTTCCAGAAGGCACTAGACACTCAGGTTTTGGATCCGACTCTGAAAAAAGAAATAATAGATAAAGTTGTCGTCACAGGCTCTTGTCAGAGTATCGAAGAATTGCCCAATGAGATCAGGGAAGTATTTGTAGTTTCTTCTGACATTACACCAGAAGAACATATACTTATGCAGACCTCCATTCAGGCATTTATCGATAACTCGATCTCAAAAACCTGCAACTTTCCGGAAACAGCAACTAAAGAGGATGTAGCCAAAGCATATATGATGGGCTGGGAACTTGGCGCAAAAGGACTAACTGTTTATGTAGCCGGGAGTCGCTCGGAAGTTGTTCTTGAGACAAAAGAGACTAAAGATAAAAAGGATGGCGTTACCGAACAGCATGTTGCTCTGAAAGCTCCTGAAAGGGGATACAAATTGTCAGGATCAACCTACAAAGTCCAGACACCTCAAGGAAAAGCCTTTATCACTATAAACAAAGATGAGGATAGCCGACCTGTAGAGGTGTTTGTGAATGTAGGTAAAGCCGGGACCGACGTTGCAGCACTTTCCGAAGCACTGGGCCGTCTAATGTCAGGTTGGTTAACAGTTTCCAGAGATCCCGACATGACTGCAAAGGAAATAGTTTCTCAACTTGTTGGCATCGGCGGGGCTAAATCAGTAGGCTTTGGTAAAAACAGAATCGGTTCCATACCGGATGCTGTAGCCAAGGTTTTGGCCGAAGACATTGGTGTTGAGATAAGAACAAATGGAGCAAACGTTGTCGAGGAGAAGAAACCAGAGGTAACCGTATTCTCTTATACTGACATGTGCCCAGAGTGCGGAAACTCAACGCTCGTTCAAGAAGAGGGTTGTTCCAAGTGCTACAACTGTGGTTATTCCGCTTGTTAATTCCACTTGCAAAGTTGCACGCGAAGCGTAACAACTGTGGTTATTCCGCGTGTTGATTTAACCTGAAGTTGATGGTGAAACCATACAATTGCGGCTATTCAGCTTGTTAGTTGCCGTTAATATAGTAAAATTTGATACAACTAATTAATTGAGTGATAGGTATGAAAAAATACATTATTCTACTAGTTCTACTTATGGTTGTGATTTTTGTAGTTGTAGTACGCTTGGTCGAAAGAGCCGTTGAAGCCGATAACCTTTTTTCATCAGGTGAATACAGAACAACTGTAGGTGGGATATAATACTCAACTGCGACCCTCTAGTAATCAGGTTTCAAAAACACCCCGTCTTTGCTACAATCAAACACAGTTTAAGCTATGTTTAAAGTCCCTGAAAACAAGTCAATACAGGAAATGGAGTCTGATGTATCAGCATTTTGGAAATCGGGTAAGATTTTCGAAAAAAGTGTTGATTCCAGGCCAAAAGAAAATAGATACGTTTTTTACGACGGGCCGCCGTTTATATCCGGTTTACCTCACTACGGCCACTTATTAGGCTCGATAGCTAAAGATATAATCCCAAGATACTGGACCATGAAAGGTAAAAGAGTAGAAAGAGTTTGGGGGTGGGATGCCCACGGGTTAACAGTTGAAAACAAAGTTCAGGCAAGGTTAGGTATAAAAGGAAGAAGAGATATTGAGGCATTTGGTTTAGAAAAATTTGTTCAAGAGTGTTACAAATATACCTCAGAAATATCAGCAGAGTGGGTATGGTATATAGATAAAATAGGTAGATGGGTAGATATGGATCATGCCTATAAGACAATTGATCAGACGTACATGGAAAGTGTCATGTGGGCCTTCAAGAGGCTCTATGAGAAGGGTCTGGTATACGAAGGTGTATACACATCTCTTTTTTGCACAACATGCGGTACTCCGGTTTCAAACTTTGAAATCGCAATGGACAATACATACAAAGATTTTGAAGATCCTGCTATTACAGTTAAATTTCCTGTCACAACTGCAGGAGAGTTTGAAGGAGCTTCAATTCTGGCGTGGACCACAACTCCTTGGACAATTCCATCAAATAGAGCACTAGTAGTAGATGAGAACGAAACTTATGTTTTATTTGAATTTGAACAAAATAAATACATTGCGGCTAAAAAGCGCATTGATTCAATCGTACGCGGCGCTGAATACAAGATAATAAGTGAATTTACGGGTAAGAAGTTAATTGGTTTATCGTATAACCCACCTTATAACTTTTATACTTCAAAACAAGGGGAATATCAGGTTTACTCGTTTGAAGGCATGGTGAACATGGAGGATGGTACAGGTGTCGTACACTCCGCGCCGGGTTTTGGTGAAGTAGACACGGCTATGGGCCGTCATTACGATCTAAACATAATGCTGAGCTTAAACGACGAAGGTAAATTTGAGCCAGGAACTTCCGAAAATAATCCGTTCGAAGGGATGTTTTACACCAAAGCAAATCCTATAATCACGCAGGATTTAGCTGATAAAAAACTTCTTTTTAGAGGAGAAACCATAACTCACAGAGTTCCTTACCACGATAGGTGCAACACAATTTTAATCCAGCGTGCCCAAAATTCTTGGTTTGTAAACATCGATAAAATGAAGGACGACATGCTCAAGAATAACGAGGAAATTAATTGGGTACCCGAACACCTGAAAGAAGGAAGATTTAAAATTGGGATTGTTCAAGCACCTGACTGGTGTGTATCCAGAACACGTTTTTGGGCAACACCAATGCCAGTTTGGAAATCTGAAGATGGAGAGATAATTGTTGTCGGTTCGTTAAAGGAACTCGAAGAGCTTTCAGGTAAGCAGGTAAAGGATCTGCACAGACCATATATAGATGAGATTACTCTGAGTAAGAATGGGAAAACTTTTAGGAGAATTCCCGAAGTCTTAGATTCATGGTTCGAAGCCGGTTCAATGCCCTATGCGCAGCTTCATTATCCGATGGAAAATCAGGAAATATTTGAAAAGAACTTTCCGGGCGATTACATAGTTGAATATATTGCGCAGACTAGAGCTTGGTTCTTCTTTATGCACGCTCTCTCAACAGGACTTTTTGGGACGAGTTCATTTAAAAACGTTATATCCACAGGTGTAATGGCCGGCAGCGACGGTAGGAAGATGAGCAAGACTTACGGAAACTACACTGATCCTAAATTGGTTTTGGAAAAAATTGGCGGTGACGCAACCAGACTTTACTTGATGGGATCGCCGTTAATGGTTGGTGAAAACGCCAATTTTGATGACGATGAGCTAAGGACTAAGCTAAGAAATGTTTTAAACCCACTTTGGAACTCAGTAAAATTCTTTCTGATTTACGCTGTTCAGTTTGATTGGAAACCCGAAAACTCCGAAATATCAACAAACCCGCTCGACAAATGGATCGTTGCCAGACTTCACGAAACTATAAAAACATTTTCTGCGAGCATTGAAGCATACTCGGTGCCTGCAGCAGTTTCGGCAGTCGAAGGTTTTGTTGACGATCTCTCGAGGTGGTATGTAAGAAGATCCAGAGATCGAATCTCATCCGGAGATAATGCAGCCCTTTCGACATTTTATTCTGTGTTAAAAACTTTTAGCCAGGCAGCTGCGCCACTCATACCATTTATTACCGAAACAATTTATCAGACATTAAAAACTGAAAAAGACACTGGCGAATCTGTACATTTATGCGATTATCCGTTATTCGACGAGAAATTAATTGATGAGTCCGCGGAAATGTTAAAACTCATGCAAGTCTTGAGAGATTATGTTTCAATCGGTCACGCCTCCCGCGTAACTGCCGGAATAGCCGTTCGTCAGCCTTTGCAGAAGATTTTAGTAATT
>MEWG01000018.1:219-14557 GCA_001773295.1 candidate division WWE3 bacterium RIFOXYD1_FULL_39_9 | reverse complement strand
TTTGTTAAGATCCACATTTGCCGGTACTTTATCTGTTTTATACTTATCGCACATGATTTTTAGCTGTATCCAGTCGTTTTCGGTCAGTCCCGTGCCTACTTTTGAAATGCTTTTAAATGAGTCCGACTTTTTGTCGTAAACCCCAATCAAAAATCCGCCGATACCAAACTTAGTTCTTACACCTTTACCTGCATAGTAACCGAGTACAACACAGTCTACAGAGTCCTCCAGTAGCTTCCTATCAGCTTTTTTTAGCTTCACCCATGAGAATGATCTTGCCCCGGCTTGGTACGCGTCCTCGGGCTTTTTAAGGATCAAACCTTCAAGTCCTTTTTCTTCGGCAAGTTCAAAATATTCCTCAATTTTTTGCAAACTATCTGTTTCCTGATATTCATCAACAATTATCGTATCTCCGGGTTTAATTATTTCTTTAAGTAGTTTCTTTCTTTCCCTTAACGATTTGTGGACAAGCGATTTTCCGTTTAAGTAAAGCAAATCAAAAACAAAATATTTTAGAGGAATATCGCCGGCAGTCTCAGATATTCCGTGCTTTCTCTTTCTCTGCATAGTTTCCTGGAAAGGTAAGAAGTCGCCCGATTCTCTGTCAAAGCCTATTGCTTCGCCGTCCAAAATTACGGACTTAGCATCTACCTGTTCTATTGCGGCAGCGATAATGTCTGGGTACTGATGTGTCGGTTCCTCGAGATTTCGTGTGTATGTTTTTATTAGAAACTTAGGTTCGTTGCTTTCAAAAAGAGAATTAATGGCAACCTCTTCAAGTTTTTTGTTTCTGTCCAGATGAAGCTGGACACGGGTTCCATCAAATTTGTACTCTGCCCAAACGTTACCCATTTTCTCCATCGCTTCTTGCGGACCGGAAACACGTTGAGCCTTTTGTGCAAGTATCGGAACACCGGGTTCTACGTCAATTTCGTCTAAACCCTTCAAACCTTTTTGTTTAAGCAGTTTTGCAATTAAACCTATATCCGGATGAATACTGTACAGCCCTTCAATTTGGACGTTTGCGCCTTTGTTATTAATCATGTTAGCCAAAGCGTCTACCACAGTGAGCTCTGTAAAACCAAGTCGGGTAGTGCCTAAAATCATTCTGACAATGTATTTTGCTGAGGGACCGTCTACTTGCCTTAACAAGTCCGCGGTTTTAAATATTTTTTGATCTTGTGAGCCGGATCCCTCGATTTTAGCTATTTCCTCAAGTTTCTTATGAACTTCAAGAATAGTTAGTTTTGATAGTTCTTTTTGAGTGGAGAGCTCCAGCGCAACGGTGCCTAGATCTCCCTTTGTTTTATATAAATTTGTAACTGTCTCATTTGTTATTTTATTTGAATGCGTGGCGTGGGTGTGCTCAAGTATTTTAACCATCATTTTTTCGGCAATATTGAATTTGGGATTTTCAAAAGGAGCTCTGAGGTAGCCCAGAATCAAATAAACACCTTTTTCGGTTTCTTCGACGTCAAAATTGCTTATTAACTCGGTTAATATGGCTGTTATTTCAAGACGTTTAGAGGTACTTTCAAGGCGATCGAGGTAATCCGCCAAAACTGTGAATTTCATAACCCTTATTTTACACCCTGAGAGGCTATTTTAGTTCGTATCTTGAGGATTTTGTGCTGCCGTTTTTCTCGATTATGCCTTTTTCTATTAGTACTTTAAGGTCTCTGAGAACCGAATCTTCCGATATGTTAGGGAATACTTTCGAAAAGTCTTTGTTTTGGAGCATCCCGTAGTTTTGAATAAATTCGATGATTTTTTCTTGTCTCTCCGAGAGCTTGTAGCGGCCGGATGCCTTGGCAATTTTAGTGTCTTTGGCAAGCGTTTTAACCTTTTCTTGCACACTTGAGACCTGCAGAGCTACGCCCTCTGTAAAGTATTCTATCCAGTCTGTGAAATCCATTTCGTCAGTGGCGGTTGTAAGTGCACTTTTCATTTCACTTTTAGTTTTTTGGTAATAGGCCGGCACGGTCACGTAATCCTTAAATGCGTATCCGGTAATTTTGAAAACAAGCTGAATTAGGTAATCGATTGTAACCGAATTGAAGTTGTCAAAAGGCATGATTGTTTCAAGTCGAGCCTTTAGGATGGCTGCAGTAACGATCGGGTGAATTTCTTTTGCATCCAGGCTATTGAACCAGTCAAACAACTCAACCACATCTGCAAGTATCTGTTCCGGCATTGGTTTGCCTTGAACTTTGTTATTTCTGTAAACGCCAAGTTTCATTTTAGGAATAAGGTTTTGGCAAAGTTCTTTATGTAAAAATTTGATATCCACCTCATCAAGTTCCTGCCCTCTGGCAATTTCGCTGAGCGAGTTATAAGTGTTATCCAGGTTTACTATTTCAGCAGGAACATTTTTTTCCATGTTATCCAGTGACCGTTTTACCGCATCATAGTGGACATTTATGCCTTGTTCTTGCAGAGTAGAGTAAATAAAGGCGATTTTTGCTTCTTTTTTAAGTTGATTTTCCCAGTTTTGCAGAATAACGGTGTTTTCGATTATTGCTCGGTAATACTCAATAAAACCTATGTTCTTAAGAACCTTTTGAGTTATGGTAAATTCCGGGAAAAACATTTCGTAATAATTCTCGCATATTTACCGCAAGATAAAAATAGCTTGATTTAGAGCCTAATAACGTGAGGAGTTCCAGATAGTTCCAGCCCAAGTTCTCGAATATCTTCCGCCGATGTAATGATCGTTTGTTGTTTCCCAATAACCTCCATAACGGCGTTCTTGTGACTGCTATCTAGCTCAGAGAAGATATCATCCAGCAAAAGTACCGGTCTTTGACCTCTTTCTTGTTCAAAATATTCAATCTCCAGAAGTTTTAGGCAAAGTAAGAGAGTGCGCTGTTGACCTCTTGAACCAAACTGTCCTACGTCAAAAGTTCCAAGTTCAACATGGAAATCGTCTCGATGTGGTCCGATCAAAGTAGTTTGAGCTCTGATATCTATTTCAAGATGTTTATCGAGCTTATCCTGAGAAATCTCATTCTCCTTGTAGATTATTTTTGCTTCTTTGTGTTTGTTGTCTAACTCTTCTGTTAGTGAAGAAAGCCGGGAGTTTATGTAATTAATATACTTTTGTCTACCACTCTGGAGAATAAGACCGTTTTGAACAATAATATTATCCCAAAAGGGTATTTGATCTCTGCCCCTGCCTTCTTTTCTAATATCTTCCAGCAATTTGTTTCTTTGTTTTAACGATTTATTGTACAAAGACAGACTTTTCTTGTAATTTGGGTCGATCTGGGCGAGCAGTAAATCCAAATATCTTCTTCTTACGCCGGGAGATCCTGTAATAATGTCGATATCTTGAGGAGTAAACAGAACAGCATTAAACACACCACAAAAATAGGCGATAGTCTTAATTACTTTATTAACTTTGGCTTTTTTAACGGATAGGTTAGGATTCAACTCGCTACGAAGCACCTGTAGTTCCAGATTATACTCATCTCCATTTGAATCAATTACACCTGTTATTGTCGCAAAATTCTTTTTGAGCTCAATCAGATCGCTGTCGTATTTTGTTCTAGGGGACTTTGATGTTGCCAAAACGTATATCGCCTCAAGGAGGTTGGTTTTACCTGCACCATTGACCCCGTAAATGATCGTCAGATCATTTTCAAAGACGCATGTATACTTTCCGTGATTTCTGAAGTTGTGGAGGTTGATATTGTGTATGCGCATATTTACAACAAACTCTTTTGTGAAGCTTCAATTATTTTGATGGGCTGGCACTTTGGGCAGAAGTAGGAACCTCTTCCTTGAATTCTTTTGTATACTACTCCGGTTTTACAAGTCGGACACTTTTTTTGCATGTAAATCTTAAAGTTTTCCTGATACTTACCTTCATTGCCGAATATATCAACGTACATTTTGTCAGGCAATGTCGAACCTCTTTTCTCAATTCCTTCTTTTAGTACTTGTTTCGCAGTTTCGAATAGTTTTGAGGCTTCTTCATAGTTTATGGCCTTAGTCATTGTTTCTGGACGAATACCTGCCAGAAACATAGCATCAGAAGCATAAATATTACCAAGACCTGCGACAATTGATTGATCAAGCAGCGCGTTTTTAATAATTGTGTTTTTGGATTTTAGAGCCTCGAAGAATTTATCTGCTGTAGCAGTTGGGGATATAGGTTCGATCCCGTATTTATTTTGCAACTTTTCTAACTCTTCTCTATTAATCACAGTAACTTTTCCAAACATTCGCATATCCGAGAAGATTAAAGGTATTACTGTAGTATCTTTTGATAGTCGGAATACAACACGTACCCATTCCCCTGAATAATCAAGCGGTTCTGTGACCAACACTCTTCCAGTCATAGCTAAATGAATTACCAAAACGGTATCGGGTAGGTTAGTTTCGATAACTATGTTTTTTGCAATTCTAGTTACATTGGTAATTTCTGAATTAATTAATTTTGAGTAATCTCCGCTGATCTTGTAATTACCCACAGGTTCTACATCGAGAATAGTATGTCCCGCGATATGTTTTTTAAGATCTGATGCAATTGTGTGCACTTCAGGAAGTTCTGGCATATTCAAGTATGAAAACAGGCAGTGGCAAAATGTTACGCTCTACTGAAATTATTCCATTTTTCTTCTACAAATTGTTTAAGTTCTTCTTTAAATCTCTCTTTGGAAAATCTTTCTGCGCTTTGTCTAATTTTATTTTTATCGTACGCTCCGTTTCTTGCATTGTTATCAAAGGTTTTCATGGCATTAACTATTGATTCAACTGTAAGTTCTGAAAAGAACATGCCATTTACACCTTCAATTACAGTTTCCCTGTGTCCGCCGGAATCGTGGGCAAGTACAGGAATACCGTGAGCCATAGCTTCAACCGGGACTATTCCAAAATCCTCGTCCTTCACCGGATTTATTAGTCCTAGTGCATTAGAAAGAACTCTGTGTTTTTCGGTATCCGAAATTCTCCCCATAAATGTAATGTTTTCGGATGCCATGCCCTTTAGTGTTCTGGCGTACGCCCCGTCTCCGATAATCATTAGCGGAAGTCCAAGCATGTTAAAAGCCTGAATCAACAAATCAAAGTTTTTATATTTAATTAATCTTCCCACCGCTACGTAATATGGCTTCTGTATGCTTTTATTTTCAATTACAGTACTGTGGTTAACGTCAACTGGCGGATATATAACAACAGCATTACGTCTGTAAAATTTTTGTATTCGTTTTTGTGTCTCTTTGGAATTAGTGAGGATAAAATCCGGTCTCTGCGCGGCAACGTAATCCCAAATTCTTAAAAGGTTATCTATATAGCTGAAAAACAGCTTAAAGTACCATTTGTCTCTTTTTGTATTTTCTGTTGAGTAGTGATAAAGAAATCTCGGCGGAGTGTGAATATAAGTAATATGAAGTTGATTTGGTTTAGTTAGGATTCCTTTGTTCCAGGTATTACCGTCAGAAACTATAATGTCGTAATCATCAAAGTTAAAGCTTTCGAACACCGGTGCCATCATGAATGTAAAAAAGAATTTGGCAGCACGATTAACAAGACCATTTTTTGGCGCGATTATTTTTCTCTTTTTTATGCTTTCCGGCATTGTTTCGGGGGTATACTTTGCAGTATAAATTGGAGCTTCCGGATAAATCTCCGCTATTGCCTCCAACGTCTTTTCCGCCCCTCCGAATTGGGCCAAAAACTCGTGTGCTAATGCTATTTTCGGTCGCTTCATAGCATCGATTATATACTGAAACATTGGATGTTACTAACGGGTGATTATTTTGATATTATAGCTTTATGATTCTGTCCAAGAATGTGAATTTTCGATTCCAAAATCCTCTCCAAGTTACAAAAAACGGGTACGTATCTCCTCTTGTACTTTTCTTCATTTTTCTTTTTATTTCAATTCCGATAATTTACTGGGGAGCTACTTCTTGGGGTAAGTCTGCCGTATCTGTTAAAGGCACGTCAGATGTTGTGTTAGCCGGAGGAAGAGGCATTAGTGTCGAAGTCACGTCGGTAGGCGGTACTTGGGATTTGTACGCTTACCTTTGTAATTCCGAGGAAGAATGCTCAGATAATTTAACTTCAGGCAAGAAAATTGGTGTTTTTAGTGGGGGTAATTCGGAACAATTTTTAGTTCAAATTCCCTACGATAGTTCGTGGGACAGCCACAAATATGTAAAATTATATGTAAAAACCGGATGGGGATCGACTTCAAGAACCTTTAGCGTCTCGGGTCAGGATGAACAGTTAGGTTTGATCTACAAAGAATACGCAGGCGACACAGGTCGTAAATATAATCTCATACTGGTGCCGGTAGAAAAGCTTGGTTCAGAGAACAATTATATTGGCTCATTTTCCGATAAATAACGCCTTTTATTTTCCAAATCTATAATAGTTAATTTTCCTGTGGTAATATTTTTTCATGAATCTTATTGAACGTGACTCTTGGCTTTGGGGCTATCTTCAACCGGAAATTCAGGACTTAATTAACGATGGCGAAATTTTAATTGATTTTGTCCGCAACAATAAGGTTGGCTCTATGATGACCGATTACTCGTTTATCGTTTTTCCATTCGCTAAAGCGTACGAAGGGTTTCTAAAAAAGCTTTTTTTGGATCTCAAGATAATAAAACACGAAGAATACTATGGTGACGAGATACGTATAGGGCGTTTGTTAAATCCTAGATATCAAAGAGAAATACGCAATGTTTTCTCAAAGAAATGTAAATCAGCCGTAGGTAAGAAGCCCATCATGGAACAACTTTGGGCAGTCTGGAAACGCGGTAGAAATTTGGTTTTTCATTACTTCCCACATAACTTTAGGAAGCTTTCGTACGAGGAATCAATGGAAATCGTCGATGAAATTATAACTACGATGCACGCATCCGTTGCAGGCTGTAAACTAAACAATAAACCGGTGCCGGAGGATGTGACCTCGATCGTGCAACCTTAAATTAATTTATCTAGTATAATTCCGCTGTGAAAAATATGGAAAAGAAAAAAGTAGCTATAGGTTTGAGCGGAGGCGTTGATTCGTCAGTTGCAGCGCATCTTCTTAAGAAGCAGGGCTATGAAGTTGTCGGCGTGTATATGCAGTGTTGGGACACCAAAGCAGATGGATGTACCGCCGAGGCCGACAGATCTTATGCAGTAGCTTCCGCTTCACATTTGGACATAAAATTTGAACATCTAGACTTTATTGATCAATACAAAAGCAAAGTTATAGATTATTTTTACACAGAATATCAAAATGGCAGAACTCCGAATCCTGATGTTTTGTGCAACAAAGAAATTAAGTTCGGTTTATTTTACGAGTGGGCTTTGAAAAGCGGATTTGATTATGTCGCAACCGGACATTACGCAAGAGTGAGTGAGGAGAATGGAAAATTCTCACTTCTAAAGGGAGTAGATTCAACAAAAGATCAGTCGTACTTTTTATACCTTTTAGATAGTGAACATTTGGCCAGGACACTTTTTCCGGTTGGAGGATATACAAAAAAGGAAATTCGAAAAATAGCAAAAGAGGCAGGTCTTCCAACAATGGATCGACCTGAAAGCATGGGAATATGTTTTATTGGCGAAGTCGACATAAAGGATTTCCTCAAGAAAAGAGTTCCCGAAAAAGCCGGTAATGTATTGTCCGTAGGCGGAGAAATTATCGGCACACATAGCGGCGCCTGGTTTTACACGATCGGCCAAAGACATGGATTTCAAGTTAATAGATATTTTGGCAATCCTTTATATGTTGTTTCCAAAGATGTAACAGAAAATACTTTAGTAGTAGGTGAGCAGAAAGATGTATTCTCATCAAAATTTGATGTCGAAAACGTTCACTGGATAGTCTCTAATCCTTTGTCAGGGGACTCAGCAATGCCCTGTGATGTACGAATCCGTCATTTAGGTGAGATACACAGCTGTAAGATACAAAAGAACGACTCCGGTGTTTCTGTCGTGTTAGACAATCCGGTATTTGCAGTGGCTCCCGGACAGAGTGCAGTATTTTATCAGGACGATGTAGTGCTAGGCGGCGGTGTCATTAAGTAAGTTTTTAATTAGTCAAAAAGTTGTTGTTTTTGACTTTTACTCTATCTTTCCACTTATTTTGCGTATCGATCTTTATAACTGCAGTTTGAACGTCCTCCAAGTTGCCCCAAATATCCTCCGATCTGAACGATAATGATGTTATTCCGTCAGTTTCTAATAGAAAAGGATTTGTATATTCCTGCCACGAGTCATCGTCAGTAGTTTTGTAGAATGTGTTTCTAATATCCGAGACAGGTTTGTTTAGATATTCGAAATATACTGTGGGATATTCAGTAAACCAATCGTTTACCCGGTTGCCGGAAAGATTTAGCGCAGTTTCCGGATAAATAGAGTTAGCTTTTGTACCAAAAACAGCGAATTGGCTAAGATGCGATGTTTGTGCACTTAAAGTATTAGTTAGCTCGTTGTATATGGTTTCTAGAGGTTTCCAGATGCTTTCGAGTTCGTCCCAAAAATAAACCTGAAGTGTATTTGGTGCTACGTTTTCCAGTATTACTTCAGAAATGTTAAAAAGCACCGTTAACGTTCCAGTTAATAGTTCAATCTCATTTTCCATTGTATCTGTGAGTTCAACTGAAAGTGATGTTTGCGGTATGTATTTCAAGTACTTCTGAATTGGATTCAAAAAAGGTTTCGCATAGGAAATTGCATGTATGTTGGATGGGGGCAGGTCATTAATTTGCGAAAAATCTATTTGTTTGTTATCTATTGTCACGACAGGATTATCACTGTATCTGCTGATGAAATCTGTAAACGAGGGGATGGCCGCAGTCCATAAATACTTACTGCTTTCTCCGCTGTGTGCGCCTGCCGAATCGTTCCAGTTTAAAATTTCCCAGGGATCTGTTTTACCATTTGTAAGCCACCCGAAGGGATCGACGCGCCCATCCACATAGTTGTCAGCAAAGTCTCCATCATTATTTTTGTCGTGCAGCACCGAAAAGTGAAGATGCGGTCCCGTAGTATTTCCCGTCATTCCTACTTTACCTATCGGGGTGCCTTTCTCTACCCAAAGATCACTGCCCGTTGTCACAAGTCCATTCTTTTGAAGATGCATGTAAGTTGTTTGGTACCCGTTTTGATGGTTAATTTTTATAGTGTATCCGCAGTCACCGCAAAAATAATAAGAAGCAGTTCCGGAAGCCGGGGCAGTTATAGTAGTTCCATATGGAAGTGAGAAGTCGATACCATCGTGTGAACTGTAAAACATCTCAGGCTTGGGAGCCCTTTTGCCCAGAAAATTTAAGGTTGTGTCTGAGTATTGGGTTGGTTCCCTGTAGTTGTAGTAACCTAGGAAAGGGTACTCGTGGTCAAAGAAAGAATAAACTCTATCAATCAATTCGTTTTGTTTTGTATATTGCCAAGGCACATCGAGAAAGCTGAAAACCTCAGTTTTGTGCTCTGGAATGGAGTATTTATAAATTCCTGTTTCCAGCGAAGTAATGAACAGTTGGTTTGGTATGCCATAGAGCCACGTAGATGATAAGTTTGTAGTGTTTGCGTAAACTAGATCCAGTCCGGTGTTTTCCCAACTTGCCCCAAAATCCTTGCTGGAAAAGACGGTAAATTTCTGTGATGCCTGATCCAGCGCCCCGACATAATAAACACCTTTATAAAATAAAATACTCCCGATTTTTGTATTTCCCATAAATGCGACTTTATTCCAGGTAATGCCGTTGTCAGTAGATTTATATAGCCCGTCAGTATTTCGTGTGCCCAAGAAGATTACGCCCAAATTGATATCGCCTGTTTTGATGAGCATGCCGGCAAGAGCTGTAATCTCTGTCCAAGTACTTCCGTGATCCGTTGATTTATAAGTTTTCGTACTGGTTGAAACAATTGTAATTTCCGGAGAGCTGACTATCATTTCTATCTTTGGCCCAAACCAACCTGTACCTAATTTCTGTAACCAAGTCTGTCCACCGTTGTCCGAAATCCAGAGTCCGTTGCTATACGTCCCCAAATAAATGGTATTTGAGTCCAAATCTACTGCAGAAGCTGAAAAATTGTTTCCAATATGGCTCCAAGTACTTCCGCGATCGCTGCTGAAGAACAAACCTACCAAAGAGTCTCTTACTTGGTAGGTTGATGCGTAAATATTTCCGTTGAAATAGGCAAGATCGGTTATCCCTCTTGCCTGCAAAGCGTAATCTTCCCAGATATTTCCCGCGTCATAAGAAATCTTTAGTCCGTTATACGTGTTTTGTGAGGCGGTTGTGTTGTTTTCTCCGGCCAGTAAACCCCAAGGTGTATTTTGAATGACCGTAATGTTTGCGTGATCTAGCGAGTGATTCCAGTTTGTTTGAGCTAAGGAATTTGTTGGCAGGGTTAGGCAAAATGTCCCAAACACCAGAAGAGTTGCATAAAATTTGGTAATAGTCGGTGTGCGCATGATCTGAAAAATAACTCAATTAAACGCTTTTTGATAGCAAGCTTTCTCTATTAAAAATAGAATATTGATTGTAACCGCGCCATTTCCGTTTTGACTATCAATATAACCTGTAGTATAATGAGGGCATCAAAAGTTCTTAAAAAATCAACTATAAAAAAAGGAAGGAATTCATGAAGAACATCTGGGAAGGCGTTTTGGCAAGATTGGCAGACGGCAAGCCGGTGATATCAATCACGTGGTTTTTGCTCATCGTGAGCGCTACAGCTTTGGCGACGTATTTGGCTTTTACCTTGCGCTTTGGTACCGGACTGGAGAAAGCGGTCGTCGTAGAAAACCAGCCCATTACGGAAACCTTGGTCGAAGCTGGAGAATCGTCGCCGGAAGTCGATCCAACGCAACATTTCATGATGGTGCGCGATTTCGAAAATTACAAGACGAGCCGCTATCTAATGAGTTCGGGAGCTTCAGAGGACATCAACGAAATTTCTTCACTACCAGCACCGACTAATTTGGATGATTTAGTTGCCGACATGCCCTACTACACCTTTGTAGATGCGTCAATGGACGAAATCGATACCCCATACGATTGGATATGGGCAGAGTCCACAGGGTACAATTGGGCGTCGCCCGGACTAAATGCCAACTGGGAGATTGAGTCTGCAGCAGCAGGTGAGATCTACGATATCTCGGTGTCCCAGATCACAGATTCGTTTCAGCTCTCTTGGGTGAAGGATAGCGAGATGTTCGTTGAGCAGGTACCTTATGGAAACATTATAAAGGTATCTACCTGCGATGAGGCGGATGGGATTAATTCCTCTGCGGCAGTCTATATCCAGGTACTCGAGGAAGAGATTCGGTTCCTACGTCCACAGGGAGAGCCTTTGTTTTCCGCACACGCAATAACATGCAACGGAGACAGAGACTACTTAATATGGGATACCTATACCAGGATCCCGTTTGCAGTTGTGGACAAAGCAGGCATGGTGGAGTATTTCTGGCATCAGCCGTTGTCCTGCCAAGGCACTGACTGGGAGTACGGACTGTGCTGGAGTTTCGACACCGACATAGCCCGCTAAATTAGAAATCCTTTCAATAGTTGATAACCGGAGTATGAGCAAACGTAAATTCGTTACTTGTGCTCCGGTTTTCAGTTTAAATAGAAAAAAAGTTCTTGACTTAGCCTATAGTGTCGTGTATAAATAAGAAAAATAAAAACACCTAGGCGGTGTTGTTCGAAAAAAAGGAGAAGGAGAGATGAAAAAGATTTTTGCACTATTTGTTGTTCTGTTCGTTGCATTTTCTCAGATTGGGACGAGTTTGGTTAGTGCTGGTAGCGATGAGACCCAAAAGCCGTCGGAATTTGTGATATTACATAATTTCACGACCGGCAAGGACGCTGGAATCAATCTCAGCGCCGAAGTGGTTAAGGATCTGGAGCGGTTCAAGAACCTTCCCGATCCGTCGTTAGTTATACGGGACACTGAGCCGGAACGTTACCCTTACTACACCTTTACCGGTGAGTACATGAACCGCAGAGACATTATAAGTAAACCGGGTGTTCCCTGGGTACTAACTGCGGTTGATGGATGGAAGGGAGCTGATGGCAAGGATTTCGTAAGCTGGACGATAAGCACATCCAAAGCAGGAGACGTTTTTCGGATTTCAGAATCCACAATCCCTGATTATTTTCAGCTCAGCTGGACTGACAGGGCGGATGGGTTTGAGATGCGGATACAAGTCCCCTTCGAGAATGTCTTGAAAATTTCGACTTGCGATGAAGCAGACGGAGTGAAATCACCGAAGGAAGCCTATGTCCAGGTCAATTGGAAAGGCCAGTTGGCATTTGTTCGCCCAGTGCGTGACCCGATCTTTTCGGTGCATGCTTTTACATGTGGCGGCGAAGTCGAGTACTCCGCAATAGACACCTATATTCGTGGAATACCGTTTGCCAACGCAAGGAAATACACTTGGGCACACGACGAACTACTGTTTTTCTGGCACCAGAAGATCGTATGCAAAGGCATCGATTGGGCGGAAGGCCGTTGTTGGTCCTACGAGACTGATATCGGTGCGACTCGTTTGAAATAACCCTTTCTTTAGTTGAAATGCCGGGGTTCTAGATACGCAACAGCGCACCTAAGCCCCGGTTTTCACCTAAGAACCTTTACCCTTATTCAATTACGTCTAAGTAGGCGCACTCACAAGAAAATCTGTATAATACTCACGTGGTTAACATCATTACAAAAATTAAAGAATCCAACAAAGAACTGAAAAACAGGGAAATTGAAGGTATTTTGTACCTGTTACTAACTTCACAAAACTTAAAAAACAATGATTTGATCAAACAAACAGGTCTCCCTAAAGAGACCTTAAAAGCATTTAAAGCTTCGATTTCGTATATGTTGGAGGATCCTACTAAGGATCTTTTGATTCTCAAAACCCAGTATCAGGAAGAGTTAAGTGCTTTAAATTTACGTTCATATGCGTGGAGTTTATTGCCCGAAGAAGACAAAGACTTAGCACAAAAGCTAAGAGATATAAGAAGTAAATATAACCTTAATCCTAAACGTGAGTTCGATCAGTTTTTTGCTACCGAAGAAACCTCTATAGCTAAGGCCAAAATGATACTAAATAAATGTGATGTTGAGGGAAAGGACATAGCATTACTTGGAGATGACGATCTGGTCTCAATTTCTTTATTTCTAATTGGAGCAAACCCCAAAAGCGTAGTTGTTTTTGATATAGATGCTGACATTCTCTCAGCAATAGAAACCGTTTCCGCCACTCTGGGTATAGAAAATGTTCGTACAGTACAATATGACTTCAGAAACAACCCAGATTCCAGATACTTGGAAAAATTCGATATTGTTGTAACTGATCCACCTTACACTTCTTCGGGAATAAAATTATTCTTAAATAGAGCTGTACAACTTTTGGCAAAAAGTTTGGACTACACAGGTAAATATATCTTTTTATATTACGGAAACAGTTTCAAGTCACCTGAAAAAACATTAAAGATTCAAGATATTATAAATAGGTTTCATTTGGTGATTGAAGATAGAATTAATAAGTTTGCTCGCTACAACGGGGCCGAATCTATAGGCAGCGCCAGTTCTGTGTACGTTCTAAAAGCCACGCCATTTACAACTGAACTTAGTGATTTATCCGACTTTTCGGATATTTATACCTACAGTGACGTGTCTGAGGAGAAGTTTCCTTACGTAGATCAGCATACTTTTAAGGTACTCGGTGTTTCTGCAACAATGTTGAAGTCCAAGAGTGCTCTTCAAAAAGCGGCGGGTGAGTTTTGTAAATTACACAGATTGCGTGTTGTCGACAGTAAGATTACCAATTTCAAGGGGGACGGCTTTACCTTAACCTTTGTGTTATCCAACTCAAACCTTTTGTTTCACACTTGGCCGGAGCTTTCTGCGGTTCACGTGGATTTGATAACATGCTCTCCTATTTATAATGAAAATGAGCTTTCGAGATCACTTATGAGGCTCTTTGACGCTAAGTTTATTGAGTCTAGGAAAGTTGAGTAATTTTAGTTATAATTTCACAAGATAGTCGTTAAGATAGTTGTTGACTTAGTAACTCTAAGTTGATATCTTCCTCTTTGTCAGCATTTAGTGATGTTGGCGTATTTGTTTTGTTAATTCCAAAACGAACTTTGAAATAATCATAGATAGAGCAATCCTTGAACAATAGTTTGAGAAATCTCATGACTTTTATTTCGAGCGGTATTCCGCGAGAAAGAAGCACCAGACCTGGGGTCTAGGTGACTTTTTAGCAAATTCGAGGTTCATGAGGCAAGAAGAATATTTGCGTTATAAAACGCAATGCGATCATTGTCCTTGCTTTACGCAAGGTTAACAATGTCGTGTTTTTTATTGAGAATTTGATCCTAGTTCA
>MEWG01000018.1:0-173 GCA_001773295.1 candidate division WWE3 bacterium RIFOXYD1_FULL_39_9 | reverse complement strand
TTTGTTTTGAAGCGAAGATCCGCAAGGAAATTTGTAGATTAACTTTTCATAGCGGCAAACGGCTGAGTAACACGTTGGAACCTACCCCTAACTTGAGGATAGCCCCGGGAAACTGGGAGTAATACTCAATGTGAAGGTAACTTCAAAGCAGCAATGCGGTTGGGGATGGTCCT
>MEWG01000017.1:11454-11556 GCA_001773295.1 candidate division WWE3 bacterium RIFOXYD1_FULL_39_9 | reverse complement strand
CTCGACAAGAGTCAGCTCGCCTTCGCCCATTACCGCATATTCAACAGTCGAGCCTTCATAAATAAAATCTTCCGGCTGAACCGTGGCTTGAACATTTCCTAC
>MEWG01000017.1:272-11406 GCA_001773295.1 candidate division WWE3 bacterium RIFOXYD1_FULL_39_9 | reverse complement strand
AACAAAATCGTAGTCGCTTGTAAAAGTTCCCAGACCAATAAATCTTGGTTTCACTTTTAGAATTTCGTTTTTAACATATTCAAAATATTCACCGTAAATAGAATCTTTAATTGTAAAATCACCTTTGAAGACCGGATTTCCATCAATTATTACTGCCGATAAACCCTCTTGTCTTAAATACGCTGTTAACGACATTTCAGGAAAAGGTAAGAACTCCCCAAATTCCGATGGACGCAAAACAAAAGCAATATCTACGGTTTTATCAGTTTTTATTTTTCTGCCTCGGTAGACAATTTCCTGAAGACCGGCGGACAAATAAGCTGAATTTCCAAAATACTTTGGCGAAGAATTTGAAATTTTGTTTGATAGTTTTTTGTACAGATATTTAAATGTCGAATCAGGTTTGGCCAATTCAAAGTCAATATACGGGTTGTTTCCTTCGCTTAAACCAAAACTATTTAGTTCCAAAGTTTCTTCTGCGAACAATGCCTCTGGAAAAATATAATTGTTTCCTTTGATGAAATCAAAAGAGTCCAAAGTAAAGCCTGTTTTAACTAGCGGATCATAATTTTTCTTAACGTGTCTTAAGTGAGGGACTTGGATATGCAGCAGTCCGTTTTCTTTTAGAATTCTATGCGATTCTTTAATGACGCTTACGATTTGATTAGTATCTAATCTGGCTAGAAAGTTTGGTATATATACTTCATCAACTGAGTTTGACTCCCAAGGCCATGGGAAAGATAGTAGATCAACAACTGAGTCACAATAGCCGGTTTGAACCGTATCGACATTTAACGCTCCGTAAATTCTGTTTTTTCCGCAGCCAATGTTTATTCTAAATTTATCTTGATCCATGTTAGATATTTGGGGTGATCAAATTACCGTTTTCGTCGTAGATCTCAATAGCACCTACGGGGCACATTTGGGCAATCATTTCCAGCGTGTAGTCGTCTGGTTTCTTGGCAGAGTAGTCAATTTCAGTTACATTCTTTTCCTCATTGAGTTTAAAAAAGTTCGGATCATTGCTCATGCACACGCCGCATGCAATACATTTTTCTGAATTTATTTTTACTTTGTGTATTTTATCTCCCATTAATAACTGTTTTGAAAACCAATACTAATTTACATATTAGCACAGCCACAAAAATGGAAAATAACTTTCTAATATATATTGGGGTATATAAATATGACTTTGCAAAAACAGGTTTAAAAGCAAACAGGGTCAATTGATGGCAAGCCATTCAATCAACCCTGTTAGGTAGCTGAAATCCAGTTTATTCGCCTTCGAAGGTGACTTTTTCCTTCATCTCTTCTGGCAGGTCGCCTCTGAGAATGAAGTAGTTCACTGCGTCGATGAATTCGCTTTCCGAAGACATGATGACGCTATTGATCCGGTTGTTGTACGGATCATATAGTGCAAACTTAGGTATGCCTTCGTAGTCGCGTGTGCAAGTAATGCGATAATTGTCCATGCGCCCTCCTTTTTCCTATTCTGCTTGAGTCAGTTCGAACGTAACATTAGGGAAAATCTCGCTCATGAAAACTTTGGCTGTGTGACCGTGGCGCGAAACACCCATATTGGTATCCAACTTCTCACAGACGTCTGTTAGCAAAGCTAGCATCCCCCGTATATCGGAGCACCGAAAGACCAGGTAGCTGTCCCAAGGTTGGGCAGCCTCGATAAGGAGAATTTTCGATTGCTCTCCGGGGAATGTCATCACAGCGCTTGCTTTAGGAATGTCTAGAGAGACGTTGTCCTCTCTTTTCCAACCGAGGGCGTCTGTAAAGATTATCTCTGCGGTCGCGGCGTTATTCACACAAACATAAACGTATGCTAACGACGCTCCGGGAGTTGTTGCCTCCAGTTTACTTTCCATGCTCGCTATGGACGCGTCGTCGGCCATTCCCCACATGCCGGGCGGTAAGGTTGGCCAGACATCGACCTTGGATCCCCAATGAATACTGTATTCCTGGGAAAACTTTCTCCACGCTTTTGCAAGGTTCAACCGCCACTTTGCGAGAAGTTTACGCCGTGCGAGCGATTCGCTTCCGATGGCAAAAATTTGCATCGGGGTCGCGTTGTCACTAGCTATGACAGGCAACGCCATAACTCCTACCTGTTCAGGATTGACGTCACCAAGAGCTTCAGCCGTTGCTATCCGGAGTCTTATTCCCAGCAAAGGCAGCAACCGCTTGATTTCGCTTTCGTACTCAGGAAGCACTAAAAGCAATACATTAGGCATATTTTCCTCCTCATTTCGTTTATTGATCGGCGTTAGCCGTTTATTCTGATGTGGGTATTTTATGCTTTTATGGTTAATTTAGCAACCTATAGCGGAGCAATAAAAGTTAGCATTGCTCCTTATCTCAACATTAACTATAGTCATATCTGGTAACAATTTTGCAAATTAAAGACATGAGCACAGATAAAATCAGTTTGACTTTACTTATTCCGCTTCACAACGAGGAGGAAGTTCTGGAAAAACAACTTGAGCTAATTAATAACTACTTGGCGAACCTTGAAACACTAAACGATTACGAAATTCTTGCCATCGAAAACGGAAGTACTGATAAAACTCCGGACATTTTGAAAACAGTAAGTGCGAGAATGCCCAAATTAAAATACCTTTCAATAAAAGATAGAGGTTTGGGAATTGCACTTAGAGAAGGTTTGAAAAACATGTCTTATGAAGCTGCGATGTTTATGTCCATTGATGCTGGTTTTGGAATGGAGCATGTTGGTGCTTGCGTTAAAGGATTTATAAAAGGAAATAGTCTAGTTCTCGGATCAAAGAATCATCCGCAGTCGATTTATAAAGCCCCTATGCAGCGCAGGATTTTTTCGTGGGTTTTTAATAAACTACTAAGACTGTTTTTCGGTGTGAAAGTTACTGACTCACAAGGAACGTTTTTAATTCATAAAGACTTAGCGACGAAGATCATGTCTAATTTAAAATCCGATGGCACTTTTTTTCAAACACAACTTGTAATTTATTCTATAAGGTCAAATGTCCTTTACGAAGAACTTCCGGTTGTATATGATTCATCTAATCATTCATCAAAGATCAAAACTTCTGATGCGATAACTGCCCTCAAAGATATGGTTGTGGAATTCATGCGAATTCATAATATTTTATAAATACTATGGTGTTTAGAATACCGATTGCAAAACCTTATATTTCCGGACAAGAAATAAATGCTGTTACCAGAGTTTTGAAATCAGGCATGATTGCACGCGGAAAAGAAGTTGAGCAACTTGAACAGAATTACAGAGATGTGTGTGGAACAAAATATTCAGCAGCAACTTCAAGCGGAACAGCAGCACTCCATTCTTCAATGTACGGTATTGGACTTGGCAAAGGCGATGAAGTAATTACTACGCCGTTTACGTTTGTGGCTACAGTTCACCCGATTATCATGTTAGGCGCTAAACCTGTTTTTGCCGACATCGATCCATTAACTTACAACATAGACCCAAAAAGTATTGAGAAAGTTCTTACAAAAAAAACAAAAGCAATTGTTACCGTGGACCTATATGGCCAACCTGCAGATTACAAAGAAATAAATAAAATTGCACGCGCAAATGATTTGGTTGTTGTAGAAGATGCGGCACAGGCAATTGGTGCAACTTATGGAAATAAGTCAACAGGAGCATTAGGAGATATCGGCTGTTTTTCAATGTACGCGACTAAAAATATTACGACCGGCGAAGGTGGAATGATTACAACTAATAACGCTGAGTTTTATGAAAAAGCATATTTGTTTAGACATCACGGACAGATAAGAGGAAAAGAATATGAGTATGAAGATGTTGGCTATAATTACGAACTTTCGGATATTGCTGCATCAATTGGAAATGTTCAAATAAGTAAGCTTGCAAAAATAACTAAGAAAAGACAAAAAATAGCCGCGCTTTACGATAAAGCTTTTAAAAATATAACCGGACTTGTTACTCCGTTTGTTGGTCCGAATAGAACTCATGTGTATCATCAATACACTTTAAGAGTTACAAAAGATTTCCCAATGAACAGAGATGCGTTTGGCGCATATCTCAGAGAACGAGGTATAGGTTGTAGAGTTTATTATCCGGAGCCACTCCATAGATTTAAAAATCACATACATTGTTCTGCACAAGATAAAGATCTTCCAAATACTGTTAAAGCTTCCCAAGAAGTTTTATCAATCCCGTGTCACCCGAACTTAACTGACGAGGAAGTCAGATACATCATTAACACCATTAAAAATATATGAAGAAACTCAAAGTAGCTGTAATTGGCACAGGAGGCATGGGCAAGAACCACGTGCGTATTTTTTCGAAACTTGCGAATTTGGCAGCAGTTGTGGATCTTAACGAACAGTCCGGAAGAGAAGTAGCCGCTGCAAATAAGACTAAATATTTTCGTACCTGTGATGAGATGTTGGCACAGACGGATGTTGACGCTGTTTCAATTGCGACGCCAACAAAAAGTCACGAAGAAATTTCAATCAAATGCTTAAAAGCCGGTAAAGCTGTTTTATTGGAAAAACCAATAGCTACTGATGTTGTCCAAGCAAGAAATATTATTAACACAGCAAAAAAATATAAATCCATTTTGATGATCGGACATATTGAGAGATATAATCCTGCAATTATTAAACTCAAGAAATTAGCTGATAAGAATTACTTTGGAAGAATTGTAAATATTGGTGCAATTCGTGTTGGTGTAAGTCCGCCTAAAATACCAAATTCAGATGTGCTGCTGGATCTAGGTATTCACGATATAGACATTTTCAATTACGTTTTAAATGAAAAACCTAAACATGTTTCAGTGATGAGAGATAAAGTCTTCAAGAAGACCGGGGCTGATGCCGCCGTTGTAATTTTGAAATATAAACAAACAATCGGTACGCTGCAAACCAATTGGATAAGTCCTACTAAAATACGTAAACTTTATTTAACCGGTCTCAAACGATCAGCTGAGTTAGACTATATTAACCAGACGTTGTCCATTCTGGAGAGACAGGAGATTGTGGACTTTACCAAGGACTATCGCACGTTTATGGCCGCGTCAGGTGTAGTTGAAAAAACTATCAAAATTGTAAAACAGGAACCTCTTGAAGTAGAGATCAAACACTTTTTGGAAATAGCTCGGAAAGGACAGATTGAGGATTCACAGTATGCTGTCGATGCCTTGGAAGCAGTAATTGTTAAGGAAATTTAATTATGCAGATCGAAGTTAAAAAAATTACATCTTTGGATTATCCGGAATGGGACAAGTTTGTTGATAGTTCCGATAATGGAACGATTTTTCACAAACTTCATTTTCTTAAATATCATCCTGAGAATAGATTTGATTTTCACAATTTAGCTTTTTACGACGACAACAAACTGATAGCGGTCTTACCGGGAGGTGTAAAAGACGGAGTGTTTAAATCACCTATGGGGGCGTCGTATGGTTCTTTTGCAATGCCTGATTTAACTCTGGAAAAACAGGAAGGAGTTATTGACGCTTTTTTGGAGTACGCAAAACAAATGGATTTCAGGGAAATATATTTAACACCACCTCCGGTTGTATATTACAAAACCCAAAATCAAATTGATCGGTTTTTGCTAAATTACAAAGGTTTTGGAACGCACGTAAATCTGATTTCAAATATTGCCAATCTTCAACACGATGATGTTTTTAACAAATTTCATTCTTCACATCAGAGAGCTTATCGTAAATCTGTTAAATCAAATTTAAAGGTCGAGTTTAATAATGATTTAGATAACTTCTATCCAATGTTGATAGAAAATAAGAAGAAGTTCAACACGACTCCTACACATACATACGAAGAGCTTATAAAGCTAGCACAATTGTTTCCGGAAGATATCAAGTTGTTAATGGCGTATCATGAAGGGAAACCTGTTGCGGGAGTGTTGTTGTTTGTTTGTAACTCAACAACAGTATTGGCATTTTACATTTCGCATTATTTTGAGTATCAGGAGTTGCGAGCCGTAAACAGATTGTTAACCGAAGCTGTATTATGGTCCAAGGAAAATGGTTACAAATGGTTTGATTTAGGTGTTTCTATGGATACACTATCTACAAACCCAATGGAGCCGAGTCGTAAATTAATTTTCTTTAAGGAAGGTTTTGCATCACGCGGGTTTTTAAGAGGGACATATCATGTTAAGTTATAAAAGAGTAAAAGCATTAATAATTGAGCATAAGATAGACCTGTTATTTATTTTCTTATTTCTTGTATTTCCAATCTTTGCTTTTTGGAGAAATTTCGATTTTTCTGGTGTAAATAGAACATATTTTAACGTTGAATTTACAGGATTTTACTATCCGGACTTTGCTTTAGGAACCAAACTGTTACAACATCCGAACGATCTTCTTTGGGACCCGTATAATCTTTTGGGAATTCCACTAATCGGTGGAATAGACAGACTAGGACTCTTTTATCCAATTAAATTTATATTTTATGTAATCGCTCAGTTTTTTCATCCTAATGTAGCGATGTATATCATTACCTATCATTCGTTGTTTCACATCTCTTTAGCCGGAATATTTACCTATATATTTGTGAGAAAAGTTTTCGGTCTTCATCAAGTGGCTGCTTTTATCGCAGGGCTTGCCTATATGTTCAACGGTAATTTTATTACTTTTATAGTTTTACCAAATCATTTTAGCGGATCAGTTTTTCTTCCATTAATTTTATATTTCATCTATTTAAGTTTTGAAAAAAAGAATTACAAATATTCTGTTCTTGCCGGATTGTTTATGGCGCCAACATTGTTGTCCGGATATACACCGGTTTTTCTGTATAACAATATGTTTATGCTGCTTTTTGCGATGTATTTCGCTTACACCCACAAACAGAATTTTCTAAAAGTTATTTTGTATATGACAGTTATTAATGTTACGGCTCTAGCTCTTTCTGCTGTGACTCTTCTGCCTAATCTCGAGAACTCGGCCTTATCCAATCGTCAGCATATTAAAAACAGTGTATTTGGCGCGGGATACTTTAGTTATCTGACTAATAATATTATTTACTTTTTCTTCCCATATTTTTATGCACCAGGGGATAGCCCGACTACATATAATTACGGCTACATCGGCATCGCGCCTTTAATACTTGTATATTATGCCGTTCGTAGAAATATAAATCGAAATGTTCTATTTTTCATATTTGCAGCTTTTATTTTTATGGCATTATCTTTAGGTGAGGGAACTTTCATACATTCCATTGCTTACAACTTTGTGCCACAATACGCATCTTTTAGAAGACCTGCTTTTATTCAATATATAGTTGCTCTTTGTCTTGCGATTGTCGCAGCATTTGGTTTGGATAAATTGTTGAAACAAAATGAGGTAGATTCTCAGATTAAAAAAGAATATTGGGTATACTCTTTGATGCTAATTTTCTTCTTCTTGCAATTAACTTCCAGATTATTCAACGATTCATCTTCTGATCGAGGGCGAGATGCAGTTTTCACCACAGCACTTTTTTATTTTCCCGCATTGTTTACTTTAATGTTTATGAATCTACGTCACAACCTTACCAAAACTTTTTTGATACTTTTGGTAGTGCTAGATCTTTTTACCTTTACATATAAGGGCACCAGACACAACTCAAATGTCGATCCAAGAATGTTCAATTCCCACGGTGAGCTGACACGCTGGATGAAAGAAAATACTTCAGATAATTCCCGAGTATTTCTAAATGATGTAAATGCCAGATACAATTCTGCAAATGTCGAGCTTTATCAAATTTGGGGTTATTACGGATTGTATCCGGATACTTATGTTCAAACACTTGCGCCATTTGAAACAGACCTAGGAAGTGTAAAAGTTGCATCGCCCGTTTACGATTTGTTAGGCGTGAAGTACTTTGCGCTCAAGGATCCTGTCGATCTTAGCACTGTAAAAAATATTAAACTTGCCAGAGAATACAAAATACAAAATGACGATTCATACAAATTTATGACACCAAGCGGTACGATGATGAACCCGGGAGAAAAGATATATGTTTACGAAAACACAGATAAGATGCCGCGTGCATTTTTTATTTCAAAAATTGTGACCGCAGAAAACGATGGGGACGCGTCGGAGATGATCACTGAAGTGGATCTTCAAAACGAAGTCATCATTACACGAGACTTCGGTGAGTATCCGGAAATTGCTAATGGAAAATCCGAAGTAGAAATAACAAACTATGAAAATAGCAAAGTGGAAATTGCTGTTGAAAATGAAAAGCCCGGAGTACTTGTTTTGACTGACAGTTATTACCCCGGATGGGAAGTGTATGTGGATGGAGTAAGAACTGAGGTATTGAAAGCTGACGTCGGACTAAGAGGTGTATATCTGGACGGCGGTACTCACAATGTGAAATTTAATTATTTTCCAAAACAACTGTATCGTGGTGCTTTAATCTCAGCTGTATCCGTTGTAGTCATTACTGTTATTTTTATTTTTCCTTATTTTAAGAAATTTTCCCGATTTGATAGAGCGCGATAATTAAATTAAAGAAAGCGTTTTAAAAAAAGAACAAGACCCGGATTGCTGGAATTTCCAGGCAACCAAGGTCTTGTTTTGATTTAGCGGTTTTGCTTTTTACTCAGGATCTGATTCCCACGGTACCTCGACCCGCGAATAAAAATATATTCTTCGACCGCAGCCGGGGCAGAATTGGAATCCCTTTTCGTTAGTTTTAAAGCTATAACCACATTCCGGGCACGGTTGGCACCTTTCGAGTAGTTTTTTCTCGTATAGCAGATCTTTCATTACGTTATCGGGCGTAAGAAGCGAAACGATCTCTAAGGAGAGTCCGTGTACCGGGCAAACATTCCAAGGATCTGTTAAATCAACACATGTTCCGCACTCTCTTGCCGCTGGACAGATTTTAACTTGATCAGGCATTTTCATCTCCTTCGGATCTGCGTTTGGCCTATGGCTTGATCGTTATCTCAGGATCCTGGATCAGCTCAAGGGCGGTATCTGTAAAGATGTCCTTCACCGTAATCAGCATGTTGTTCCTGCCGACCGTTTCGCACCCAAAGCTTAAATTGCCGGCATCACAAAATTGCTGTATTTCATTGGTTGTATCTTTGACGCTTGAACATACTAAGCCAATGCGCGATACGTGGCGGGTGTCATCTTTTGTGGCTTTGTCGGCGAATTCGTCGGTATCTTCAAAAATGAGCTGGATACTCGGCCCGCCGTCAGGATGCGCAAAGAAAAAAGTATGGCTCGATCCCCACTCCACAACTGTATTTTTGAATTTCCAACCAAGCATCCCGAGCAGAGCAATAGCACGTGCCAAGTCTACTACACCGACTGAAACATGACTCATCTTAGGAATAGCGGACATATTACCTTCCTTTCTTTTATGGTTATTTGTAGGTTTGATCTATTGCCAGATTATACATCCCGACTACTGTAGTCACAACCCATAGTTGCACCATCTATATTTACTTATAAGTTTATATTAGACTTAGTTAAGACACATGAAGATAGGAATCATCGGTGGCTCGGGTTTAGACAATCCGGACATCTTAAAACAGCCAAATATAAAAGATGTTGTAAATAAATACGGCGAACCCTCTTCTGCATTAACGACGGGAAAAATAGGGGAAGTGGATATAATTTTACTTTCTCGTCACGGTAAAGATCATGGAATCCCGCCGTCAAAAGTTAATTATCGAGCTAATATTCGTGCGCTGTCCGATGAAGGTTGTAATGTGATTCTCGCTACAACCGCAGTAGGTTCGTTGAGAGATGAAATAAAACCCGGTGATCTTGTTTTCCCAGATCAATTTATAGATTTTACAAAAAATAGACATAATACTTTTTTTGAAGAGGAAGTAAGGCACACTGCGATGCCCGATCCATTCGACGCCGGTTTACGTAAAGTTTTAAGCGCGTCGTGTAAGAAGCTAGGATATTCGTACACAGACAAGGCAACAATAATTACAATAGAAGGTCCCAGATTTTCAACTCGAGCGGAAAGCCACATGTTTAGAGGTTTTGGCGCCGATATCATAAACATGTCTACCTGTCCTGAAGTAATATTAGCTAACGAACTGGGGATAAAATATCAAAGTATAGCTATGTCCACCGATTACGATTGTTGGAAAGAAACCGAGGAACCCGTTTCATTTGAAATGATACTTAAAATAATGGAGCAAAATGCTGCTAAAGTTATTAATTTATTGCTGGAAGCGTTGCCGGCAATTCACTGAAATGCCTATAAAATCAAAAATACGCACAATCCCAGACTGGCCAAAAAAAGGCATCATGTTTAGAGATATTACAACACTGCTTAAAGATCCCGAAGGGTTTAAATTATGCATGGACGATTTTTGCAGAAGATATAAGGATGAAAAGATTGACTTGATAGCAGGTGTTGAAGCGCGCGGTTTTGTGTTAGGAGGGGCGCTCGCGTCGATGCTGGGAGTGGGATTTGTGCCTATTAGGAAAAAGGGGAAATTGCCCGCAGAAGTTGAACAGGAAACTTACGAAAAAGAATATGGGCCGGATATATTAGAAATTCATAAAGATGCAGTGGAGAAGGGGCAAAGAGTTTTGATAATGGATGATCTTTTGGCAACAGGAGGAACAGCAGTAGCCGCAATAAATTTGATCGAGAAATTAGGCGGGGAGGTAGTAGAGTTTGCATTTATCGTTAATCTTCCGGAGTTGGGCGGACACACAAAGCTTAAAGATAGGGGTGCCACCGTTTATTATCAGGTAGAGTTTGAAGGGGAGTAGTGTAAGTTCTCTCATAAGAACACTTTGTTAAAAAATGTGCTTGTGAGAGGGAGTAACAATGAAGTTGGGTTTTTGATTCCGCAACATTGTTCCTCCCGTTTCTCCTATTCTTCGTCAATCGAGAAAGTAATCTGAGCCGAGCATCCGCACTGTGAACTGTGTTCGCCTTCAAAGCGCTGCTTTGTTGCATCGAGCTCGGTTTTTGAGATTCCCCCGGTCCAGCTATACCATCCTTTTGCGCATTCTGCGTAGACGATATGGGCGACCTCTTTTGGGTAGTATTCTTCATCATCCTCGTTAGCGGCGAAGGGATATTTCTCCTCATCAACCAAGGGGTGGTCACTTTCCTCTTCCTCCGGGTCGTACGTGTAGCCATTGCGTATTGCTGCAGTCAT
>MEWG01000017.1:0-201 GCA_001773295.1 candidate division WWE3 bacterium RIFOXYD1_FULL_39_9 | reverse complement strand
GATATTATGAAAAAAGTCTGCCCAATATCTGGCAGTTAATAGGTGTTAATGGCGTCATTGTACAGCAAAATCCTCATCCCGTCAACACTATAGGATGTGAACAACTTGTAATAACCGATAAAAGAATGTTATAGTGCATGTTGCTTGGTCAGATCAACTAAGTCCAAAAACAGTAAAGGGAGAGTGTTTAAATGAAAAAAG
>MEWG01000016.1:23299-25431 GCA_001773295.1 candidate division WWE3 bacterium RIFOXYD1_FULL_39_9 | reverse complement strand
GAGCCGGTCGAACACACGATGTTCGGATCACTTCCGATGTTGCAGAAGCAGTTCAGCTACTGGAGCATGGCTTTGACTTCATCATGCATTATAATGTTGAAGTCCAGGTTTCTGAGGATGAGCGACGTTCGGAGCGTAAGTATATTCTGCGCAAGGAATTTGAGCCTATCTAAGAGCCTAAACTAAATTCCCAAGGGATCAAAAAACCTCTTGGGAATTTTTTATTTGTGGATATAATTTTTTTGGCAGGGGTGGCAGGAATCGAACCCGCGTAAATGGTTTTGGAGACCATTGTACTACCACTGTACGACACCCCTATGCGCAACTAGAACTAAAATTTCATGGAGCCCACTCGCGGAATCGAACCGCGGACCACTTCCTTACCATGGAAGTGCTCTACCATCTGAGCTAAGTGGGCGAGCACAATCATATTTTTAATTGGTGCCGAGGGAGGGATTCGAACCCCCGAAGGCATAAGCCAGCTGATTTACAGTCAGCCCCATTTGACCACTTTGGTACCTCGGCAAAACTATCTAATATTCTGGAGCCAGAGGTGGGATTTGAACCCACGACCTAACGCTTACAAAGCGCTTGCTCTACCCCTGAGCTACTCTGGCGAAATTAAACTAAGCTTTGGAGCGCCAGCTCACAAAGCGCTTGCTCCACCCCTGAGCTACTCTGGCGAACGTAGTGAGACAGAGTACGAGGAAGCGCAGCTGCAAAGCAGCGAGCAAGCTCTTACTCTGGCGAACGGAAAACTTCACTTCATTAGTATATTAGCAAAGCTGGAACATTTTAACATGCAGGAAAAATAATAAAAATATGTTGCCACCACGTTTACTATGTGTTATTAATGAGATTACCCCAAAAATCCATCAAGACAACGAAAGGAGACTGTGTTATGTCCAAATCAAATATTTCGGGGGCAACGGGTGCCGGAGGCAATACTTCGCTTTGGCACATATATACCAATCCGGACCTACAAGGAGGCGAGGCATCCGGTTCACGGGATCGGGTATTGCCCGATAATCCGAGGAGTAAGTGCACTAACTGTTTCAGTGTCCTGTCTGGTGCATGGTGTGGAAAACTCGAAAAGTGCCCCAAAGTTCCTGATGATTTATTAGCATGACATTAGGAGTGGACATAAGCTAAGAAAGTAAATGTACTACCGGGATGCTGCTAAAAAGACACAATCTTTTTCAGCATCCCAAACCTTATTACTCCAAATTCAGCCTTTTGGGCTTGAAATCTTTTAACTTACATGGTTTAATCTACACTGCTATGGCCAAAGTTTGTGATATTTGTCTTAAAACCTATCAAAGAGGAAATATGGTACCAAGAGGTATTGGTAGACGTGTTACTAAAAGAACTACCGTCAGAAGACACCCTAATTTAAGGTACAAGAAATTCAATATTAACGGCATGCCTGTGAGATTGTGGCTTTGTGCTTCCTGTTTGAAAAGAACTAAATTCGAACAGAAAAAAGCCGAAGTTGCTGCAAATGCTGCAGTAAAATCTGCTTAAACCCTGAGATTAACTTCGCTTTATAATTCTTTCTTTTAATCCTTTTGGTTCTTCATCTGTTGACTTAATATATCCGTTTTGAAAAGCTTCCCAAGTCATTTTTGAACGTCCCTCCGGTTGTATATCAGTTATTTCCAGTTTTTTGTCCTCGTTAATTTTTGAACCAAATATCTTTACTTTGAGGTTTTTATCTAAATTTTCTCTTAGAATAAGCTTGTCGGAAGCTAACTTTTGATTTTTCTCCAATTCGCCGAGCGTAGTCCACGCAATAGGCCACGGATTAAATGCTCTGACAGCTCTTTCAACCTGTTCCGGCGAGTCTTTCCAGTCAATTCGCGCATCTTCCTTAAAAATAAAGGTACTTTGAGGATTAGTAGGGGAGTAAGTAAAAGTTGCTTTCTCTTCGT
The DNA here is from genome assembly GCA_001773295.1 of candidate division WWE3 bacterium RIFOXYD1_FULL_39_9. Classification (GTDB taxonomy): domain Bacteria; phylum Patescibacteriota; class WWE3; order UBA101185; family UBA10185; genus OXYD1-FULL-39-9. Next base: position 23,500 of record MEWG01000016.1, on the reverse strand, counting down.
CTTGAGGTCTAAGTGTGAGAAGTCCTTGTTCAAACTCATTAACAACGTCTGCAACATTTTCGGCGGCGAGTGTAAACAAAATATTGTAGAGCGCGCCCGAAGTCTCGTTTCCGGCTATTTTGTACCCAATCTGATGTAATATGTCGCCACTATCGAGTTTCTTTTCCAGCAAATGAAACGTAATTCCTGTCACCTCATCGT
>MEWG01000016.1:18960-23289 GCA_001773295.1 candidate division WWE3 bacterium RIFOXYD1_FULL_39_9 | reverse complement strand
CGCATGTTGAACAGGGCTTGCACCGCGGTATTTAGGCAATAATGAGAAATGTATATTTATAAAGTGTCCGTGAAACAGTTCTATCAACGGCAACGGAATTATAAAACTGAAATCCGCGACTAAGCCAAAGTCCACTTTTGAACCATTTAGTTGTTCAATTACTTTCTCAAGCTCTGAACCCTTTAAACTTGAAACAGTAATAAACTTAATGTTGTTTTCTTTTGCCCATTTTTTTACTTCAGTTTCCTTAAGTGTCTGATGTCTGCCGAACTTTACATCGTTTTTCGTAACACAGAGTACCAACTCAAAATTTGCCTTTAAAGCCTCTAAAATTGGGATTGATCTATCTGATGTACCAAAAAATGCTACTTTTAATCTTGGTTTTGGTTCGTTGTTTTGGGTTTCCATATGATTAACAGGGTTTAATGTCCGGCCTCTTTGCGTAAAATTCTATCAAGCCCTTCTTCATTAATAGTCTTACCTTTTACACGGGAAGTAAATAAAATACCATCCAAATGATCTATCTCATGTTGGATAACTCTTGCAAAAAAATCGTGGGCTGAAAACGAGATCTCATTCCCACTCAGAGTAGTGCTCTTAACCTTAATCTTTAGATACCTTTCTACTTTGCCGTACACGTTAGGGATACTAAGACATCCTTCCCAATCTGTATCTGTGTCCTTGGAAAAGCTAACTATCTTTGGATTTATAAGGATTAGGTCCTCATAAGTATATCTGTCAGGACGATGCGGATCTTCAAAGAACTGTCTGACTACACACACCCTTTTATCACTTCCTATCTGGTTTGCAGCAATGCCCGCACCTTCAGGCTCGCTGGCACTATCGAGCGTATCTACAAGGTTTTGTGCCAACACAATTATCTCTCCGTCTAACTTCTCCACCGGAGTGGTTTTTTGAGTTAATATTTTATTAGGAATGGTTACAATAGAAGCCTTTGCCATGGGCATATTTTATCATTTTTATTGAGTTTACGAGCAATTGATCTATATGTTACAAAATTTCAAAAACATTCACGATGATGAGAAAATACACACGTTTATGTTAAACTTCCCCTGTTATGATAAATAAAATCCTCAGTTATTTTTCTCATGACATAGGTATGGACCTCGGGACAGCAAACGTCCTTATTTACGTTAAAGGTAAAGGTATCCTAATCAGAGAACCTAGTGTTGTAGCAATTCATAAAAAAACCAAAGAAGTTTTAGCTGTAGGTTCTGAGGCAAAACGAATGCTCGGTAAAACTCCGATGAATATCAATGCAATCAGACCTCTTCGACACGGAGTTATTTCGGACTTTAGTGCGGCTGAAAAAATGATTTTATATTTTATTCGTTTAGTGCACAGCATTCCTTCAAAATTTCCAAAAATACCAAAACCTAGAATTGTAATCGGCGTACCATCCGGCGTGACGTCAGTAGAGAGAAAAGCAGTTATCGATGCAGCCCGAAATGCAGGCGCTCGTGAAGTTTTCTTGATTGAGGAACCGATGGCCGCAGCGATCGGCGCCGAGTTACCAATTACAGAGCCCAGAGGAACTATGATTGTAGACATGGGAGGTGGGACATGTGAAATAGCTATTATTTCTTTGAGCGGGATCGTTGTAAATAAATCTATTCGTGTTGCCGGCGATGAGTTGGATATGGACATTGTAAACTACGCAAAAAATAAATATAACTTGTTGCTGGGGGAACGCTCGGCCGAAGAAATCAAGCTAGCTGTAGGAAACGTAGTGGAAATTGAGGACGAAGAAAAATACAAATACGTAATGAGAGGACGTGATCTCAAGTCCGGACTCCCGAGATCGATAGAAATAAGTCCGGCAGAAGTTCGTGACGCACTAAAAAATTCCATTTATATGATAATAGGTTCGATTAAAGATGCGATAGAGGAAACACCTGCCGAGTTAATGTCAGATATTGTACGAGATGGGTTAGTATTGGCCGGCGGCACATCTCAGCTAAGGGGGCTAGATCGATTGATGTCGCAGGAGTTAAAAATTCCGGTTAGAGTAGCGAAAGATCCGGTAACATGTGTGGTGCGCGGGTGCGGAAAGGTTTTGGACGACGAGGCACTTCTGCACAAAGTAAAGATCTCCTAATGTTAAAATAATCACGTGAAACATATCGGCGTAGCATTGATAATTTTATTGTTCGGAGTTTTAGGGTTCCTTAACCCCGTCAGAAGTCTTGTTCTTGCTTTAGCCACGCCGGTTCAATTCGGTCTTCACACAAGTGCGTTATCCATAAAAGATTTTTTCACATTTATTTCAGGTGTCGGAAGTGTGCGAACTGATAACTTGTCTATGAGACAAGAAATTGTTGAGCTAAACTCCAAGCTCCTCGAGCTTACAAACCTTAAAAAGGAGAACGAACTTCTTCGGGAACAGCTAAAGTTAAATAAAATTAGTACCGATGATTACAAGTTAGTTTTGGCTAAAGTGATGGGCAACCCGAAAGACTTAACTAGCGGTACAGTTATTTTGGATAAAGGAACGAAATACGGTATCAAACAAGGCGACAATGTGATACTTCACTCCAATTTGGTTGGCGTAGTAAGCGATGTTACATATAATCGAGCATATGTTGAGCTAATAACTTCACCGAACATGTCGTTCACAGTTTATAATCTTAACTCAGTAGATAAATCAGAAGCATTGGCAGTAGGGAAGTACGGTTCGTCAATTTCAGTAGAAAGAATATTACCTAAAGAAAGAATTCAAGTCGAAGATATGATTGTTACGTCAGGAAAAGATGGTATTTTTCTGCCGGATTTCGTGGTCGGGAAAGTTACAGGTGTTTCGGAAGATCCCGCCCAGCCGTTAAAAACTGCTTCTGCGGTTACATTACTTGATTTTTCCAAGCTGGATAGAGTTTTTGTAGTTACGACTCAGGAATAACATGAAAAAAATATTACTTTTATCTTTAACCGGCATCATTTTGATAATCATGCAAACCTCGTTCTTCTCAGTTTTATTTGGAAATGAAGTAAATCCAAATTTAGTCTTTGCATTTTGTTTCGCCTTTTTGTTGTTAGATGATTTGGATTCAGCGCTGATGTCGGGGTTGGTATTTGGCACGCTTTTCGACATTCTTTCTGGAACAACCATCGGGTTTACAACTTTAATTTTGATTCTCGCTATTTATGGTGGCTATCTTTTCAATAAACAGGTTCTCAGGGGAAAACGTTCCTATATTTTGATGCTCATTTTAAGTACCTACCTCTACCAAATAATAAATATGCGCTATTTTTACTTCACGCTTTCGCAAATAACAGGGCTTATTTTAACAGCAGTTGCGTGTCTAGGTTTTACTGTTTTAATTGCCAATTATGCTAACTACAAACGAAAAACTATTGTATGAAAAATCTATTTTTCGAAGAAATCTCAAAATATAACCCATCCAAGAAATTTACTGTCCCAAAAGGCGGTTCTACCGCACCATTTGACTTTGAATGGTTAATTGCAAATAAAAATACGGGCCCAAAGGGTTACTCTGTTTCAAGCGCACGGAAAAAGTGGAATGCGGTTTTTTTGTTGTGTTTAATGTTAACCATTTTTTTAATCTATATTGTTCGTGCAGTTAACCTACAGCTAATTAACCACGATAAATATTCAATATTGGCAAATAATAATAAAACAAGAAAGTCGCACATTATTGCGGAAAGGGGAGTCATATACGACAGAAACGGTATTGTGTTGGCCAGAAATAACCCGTCATTTGCTTTGGAGCTAAACCTGAGTTTTTGTAGCACAGAGTATATTTGCGACCAGATTTTAACAAAAGTTAACTCCTATTTAACCGAGAAAATCGAGAAGGAAAAAGTTTTAGCTGAGATAAACTCGGGAAAAGCCTCAGTCATAATCGCACAGGGTTTGCAAAGATCTGACATTTTGGAAATCGAAGCAAATTTATATCAAATGCCGGGAGTATCGGTAGCAGTATATCCCATCAGAAATTATGAATTCGGTCCGACATTTGCTCATGTTCTTGGTTATGTCGGTCTCGATGATAAATCTGTCCAGCCAAAGGTAGTGGGTAAATCAGGTATCGAGGCTTTTTATGACGAGACTCTCTCAGGTATACCGGGAAATACAATTATTGAGGTCGATTCTTCAGGTAAAAATTTTGTAACTATAGCAAGAGAAGATGCTTTACCCGGTAGAAATTTGGTGACGTTTCTTGACGTAGATCTGCAAAACAAGGCTCACGAGCTTCTTAAGATAGCTGTAGAAGAGAAAAAAGCTACGGCGGGTGCGATAGTCGCGCAAGATCCCCAAACCGGAGGGGTGTTGGCGTTAGTAAGTTACCC
>MEWG01000016.1:0-18943 GCA_001773295.1 candidate division WWE3 bacterium RIFOXYD1_FULL_39_9 | reverse complement strand
AATTAGTCGAAGGTTTAAGTACTGATGAATATAATTCCATGCAGGAAGACAAGTCGTTCCCTTTCTTTAACAGAGTAATTTCTGCAGCGTACCCGCCCGGATCAACATTTAAAATGGTTACGGCATCTGCAGGTCTGCACGAAGGTACAATAACCCCTCGAACAATTGTCTTTGATCCCGGATACCTTCAGGTAGGTTCATACATTTTCAAGAACTGGAAAGAGGGAGGACACGGTGATGTTAATTTACAGAGGGCTTTACAAGTTAGTAACGATACTTATTTCTATACTGTCGGCGGCGGGTTTGGTGATGTTAAAGGGGTTGGGATAAAGTCATTAGCTGAGTGGGCCAAAAAGTTTGGTTACGGCTCTTTGACCGGCATTGATATGTGGGGAGAGGTAAAAGGTCACATGCCTGACGGAACTGGTCGAGATTGGTACTTGGGAGATACCTATATTACTTCTATTGGACAAGGCGATGTTCTAGCCACGCCCTTGCAGGTTAATAATGTTACAGCTTATTTTGCAAATGGCGGGTATTTAATGAAACCAAGGGTAGTTCAAGGAATTCAGGGAGTCAAAGAGTACGAAACAGAGATTTTGAGCCAAAGTTTGATTAGTAAAAGCGAGTACGAGACTATCCGCGAAGGTATGAAAATGGCAGTAGAGCCCGGTGGTACAGGATATCCGCTATTTGATTTTCCCATCAGACACAAGGGAATTGAGTTAGCCGGTAAGACCGGAACTAGTGAATACATCGATTCTGCCGGTGAAGATAAAACGCACGCATGGTTTACAGTTTTTGGTCCATATGACAACGCAAACATCGCATTGACCGTGTTTTTGGAGGGCGGCGGATCGGGTTCTGACGATGCCGGACCTATTGCCAAGGAGTTGCTGGATGTTTGGTTTGCTGAATAGGCAGTTTTTACCGTTGTGTCGGGGATTTCCCGATTTGCCAAAGTACATATCCTATAGTATAATTAGATTATAAATTCATCAAAGAGCAAAATTAGCTCTAATTCACAAACGGAGAGAAAAAAATGCCTATCGCGCTTGTTATTCTACTTGTTTTAGTCGGCTGGTTCTTCATAGACGCGGGAAATCCCGGAGATCAGTATTTGTTCACTGGTATAACTGCGCTTGTGACAGCTGGATGGAACATTGTGGAGAAGATGAAGGAAAACTCAAAGAAGTAGACTGCCTTTACCTTCACCAGCACACAAGAGTTCCACAATCAGGCCGGGCAAAACTATGGAAAGTTAAGAAATTAACTATCACCATGTTTGCCCGGCCGAGTCATTTTAAAACCACTTTTTACCATCAATATATTTCCCAGAACTGAAAATCAGATGCTATACTCAAACCTGTATGTCGAAACTTGTGATCGTCGAGTCACCTACAAAAGCAAAGACATTATCCGGATATCTGGGTAAAGAATACGAAATTAAAGCCTCAATGGGGCACATACGCGATCTCCCTAAAAGCGGGATGGGCATAGATATTGAGCATGACTTTACTCCCGAGTATGTAGTACCTGACAAAGCGCAAAAAACCTTAAACGAGCTTAAAAAAGTTGTAAAAGATAAAGATACTGTAATATTGGCGACAGACCCGGATAGAGAAGGGGAGGCAATTGCCTGGCATTTAAGAGAACTTTTATCTCCAAAAACAAAAAAAGCTAAAGAAGCCTTAGCATTTAACCGAGTTGTTTTTCATGAGCTTACTAAAGACGCAATTGAGGAAGCGTTTGCAAATCAAAGTGAATTAAATATAGATTTGGTTGATGCGCAGCAGGCCAGAAGGGTTCTCGATAGACTTGTTGGATATAAATTGTCTCCATTATTATGGAAGAAGGTTAGATATGGGCTTTCAGCAGGTCGTGTTCAAAGCGTTGCAGTTCGACTTGTTGTTGAAAGAGAGCGAGAAAGACAGGCCTTCAAACCGGAGGAATACTGGTCAATAGAGGGCAATTTCACAGACGAAAAGAAGAAAAGACCTTTTAAGGCGGAGTTGGTTGAGTTCAAAGCTAAAAAACTAAAAATTGATAACGACAGTAAGGCTAAAAAGATTCAGTCTGAACTCAATAATGATTCATTTACTATTTCAGAAATAAAAAAAGCCGAAAGAAAAAAGAATCCCTACGCACCTTTTAAGACTTCTACATTACAGCAGGCTATGTCTAATGTTTTTGGATATACAGCAAGAAGAACAATGAGTGCCGCCCAAGGACTATTTGAAAAAGGGTACATAACCTATCACAGAACTGATTCGCTAAATCTAGCGCCTCAATTTGTAAACTCAGCTAGAAAGTATATAGCCGAAAACTACGGAAAAGAAATGCTTCCGGAGCAGGGAATCTTCTACAAAACAAAATCTGCCAATGCACAGGAAGCGCACGAGGCCATCAGACCAACTAACTTAAATAAAAGACCTGATAAGAAGAACGGCATGAAACCGGACGAGCTAAAAGTTTACTTGATGGTATGGAAAAGATCATTGGAATGCCAAATGCTCCCAGCTGTATACGATCAAACAACTATTTCAGTAATTTCTCAAAATCAATATGGTTTCCGCGCATCAGGCTCCCAGTTAAAATTTGCAGGTTGGCTGAAAGTAGGAAATAGCCTTTCAGTTGAAGAGGAAGAGGAAGCCTTGAACATCCTTCCGGAGTACAAGGAAGGTGAGGCGGTACTACTTGCAGAACTGCACCCGGAGCAGCATTTCACACAGCCTCCGGCAAGATACAGCGACGCAACTTTGATTAAACAACTTGAAGAACTGGGTATAGGACGACCTTCAACTTACGCGCCTACAATTGCCACAATTCAGGCCAGAGGATATGTAACTAAAGATGGAAGATACTTTATTCCAGGCGACTTTGCATTTGTGGTAACGGATCTTTTAGTAGAGCACTTTCCTGAAGTAATTGACTACACATTTACGGCACAGATGGAGGAAAGTTTGGACGATATCGCTGATGGAAAAAGAGAATGGGTGCCGGTAATCAGAGAATTTTACACACCTTTTGAAAAAGTAGTAGCTGAAAAGGACAAAACTTTACAAAAATCCGATATTACGACATTAGGAACCAGTGATGAGAAATGCCCTGAATGCGGCCACAATTTGATAATAAAGTTAGGCAAATACGGCAAGTTTTTAAGTTGTTCCAACTACCCCGAGTGCGAATATGCAAAACCAATGGAATCGGAACTATCCGAAAATGATAAAGATCAGGACTACGGCAAATGCCCAAATTGCGATGACGGCACTTTTATCTTAAAAACAGGTCGATTTGGCAAGTTTTTAGCTTGCAGCAACTACCCGAAATGTAAGACGACAAAACCATACTTACAGAAAATCGGAATGAAGTGCCCCAAATGTACCGAAGGGGAAGTAATTGTTAAAAAAGCCAAGAGAAGAATATTTTATGGCTGCAGCAGATATCCGGAGTGCGACTATTCCAGCTGGGCAAACCCAATGGGTGCTAAAAAAGAAACAGACGAGCCTGCAGAGAATACAACCAGTGAAAAGGCCGCAAAATCCGACACAGAGCAGATAACCCAACTCGCCTAAATCTTGTAGGTATTGCAGAAACCTAATCTATTTGTTAATCTAATGCAGTTCCTGAATCTCCCTGGTCGCGAAGACCTTCAGGTGAGAGATCTAATGATCTCAATAGCGGGCGTGATGCCCTGTCACAATGACAAAAAGGGAGGAAACACTCTAAGTTTGTACACTGTTTTTGTGTACGCTCACTTTGTTTTTCCTCCAAAAAAATAAATAAATTTAATAGGAAATAGATACATGGCTAAATATAAATTACCAAAAATAGAAGAAATGTTTGAGGCCGGAGTACATATCGGCCATCAGGCGCGTAGATGGCACCCAAAGATGGAGAAGTACATATTCACTGTAGAAAAGAAAATCCACATCATAAATTTGGAACAGACAGAGAAGTTATTAGAAAATGCTTGTGAGTTTCTTTACAAAACAGCTTCGGAAGGCGGACAAATAATATTTGTAGGCACTAAAAGACAGGCATCCGCAACTGTAAAAGCTGAAGCAGAGAGATGCGGAGCTTTGTTTGTTACAGAAAGATGGCTTGGTGGGACAATCACTAACTTCAGAGTTATCAAGAAAAGTATAGACAAATTGCTTACAAATCTTAAAAAAAGAGAATCAGGCGAATTCCAGGTTTATACCAAAAAGGAAAGATTAATGATTGATAGGGAAATCGATAACTTGCAGAGATTTATCGGCGGTATCGCTTCCCTTAGAGGCAGACCTGATGCTATGTTCGTAGTAGATCCAAGAAAAGAAAAGACCGCTGTCCGCGAAGCAAAAAGATTCAAAATACCGGTTATAGCTTTAATTGATACAAACTCAGACCCAACAGACGTCGACTATCCGCTTCCCGGCAATGACGACGCCATCAGATCAATTTCGGTTATGGTAGGCGCCGTGTCTAATGCAATCGAGGAAGGCTACAAGGCTTTTGCTAAAAACAAAGATAAAGTTGAAGCAGTCAAAGAAGAAGAGGCAAAAGTGGTAAAAGAAGTTGAAAGCGACGCACCTTCTCTTAAAATCAATACGGATGAGACGGTAGTCAAAGACGCCGAAGCAATACTAAAAGCTGAGGACACTTTGCCACTGGGAACCGAGGTTGTAATAAATACCGCAGTAGGCGAAAGCGAGCCTGTTGTTGAAGAATCTAAAGAGAAAGAGAAAAAGAGTACTGCAACCAAGTCTAAAAAGTAATTTAGGAGGATCAAAATGAATTTTAACATTCAAGATATAAAGAAACTTAGAGAAGACACCGGAGCAGGTGTTTTGGAAGTGAAACAAGCATTGGAAACAGCAGGGGGCGATTACGAAAAAGCTAAAGCCGAGCTCATGAAGAAAGTATCTTCTAAGGCTGCCAAGAAATCAGATAGAGTTACAAAAGATGGACTGGTTGAGTCATATATTCACGCCGGTGGAAAAGTAGGTAGCTTGATCGTTTTGGCTTGCGAAACTGACTTCGTTGCAAAAACCGACGATTTCAAGAAACTTGCTCACGAGATTGCAATGCAGGTTTGTACCGAAGACTTTAATACTGTCGAAGAGATCTTGGAGGCAGAATACATCAGAGATCCTGGTAAGAAAATCATCGATTTAATAAACGAAGTAATTGCCAAAGTCGGCGAAAAGGTCGAAGTCAGAAGCTTTACAAAGTTTGATGTTAGAGCTTAATCGTTAAATCTCGCGTGTTTGAACATAATTCGTTATGGTAGAATTTCTACATGACAATTGCAGAATTTAAATCTCGTTTGAATAAATCTTTAGACTTTTTGGTATCGGAACTGAGCCAGATCCGAACCGGACGTGCTAACCCCGCACTTATTGAAAATGTAAGTGTTGAAGCATACGGCTCTAAGATGAGCTTAAAAGAGCTCGGTTCGATCAGTTTGTTAGATACTCAAAACCTTGTTGTAATCCCTTGGGACAAAAGTTTAATTCATGCTATTGCAAAGGCGATCAGAGAAAGCGACCTTAAGTTAAACGCAATTGATGATCCAGATAAAGTTAGAGTTCCAATCCCCTCATTAACAGAAGAACGAAGAATAGAATTTACTAAGATAGTTTCCACCAAAGTGGAAGAATGCAAGAATGCCATGAGAAATGTTCGACAGGAAGCTATGAAAGATATTGATAAATCTTTTGCCGACAAGGAAATAGGCGAAGATGAAAAATTCAGAGAAAAAGAAGAAATTGAGAAAATAATGAAAGAGTATCTGGCAGATGTAGATGAGCACGGCGAAAGTAAGAAAGAAGATTTACTGAAGATTTAGCAGTTCCACTTATGACAACATTTATTGTATTTATATTAATCCTATCCGTACTTGTTTTGGTGCACGAATCAGGACATTTTTTTGTAGCTAAAAAGCTTGGTATAAAGGTAGAGGAGTTTGGTTTGGGACTTCCACCAAGGATACTTGGGAAGCAAATAGGGGATACTATCTATTCACTTAACCTATTGCCTTTTGGTGGTTTCGTTAAAGTTTTAGGCGAAGAGCCTGAAGAAATTCCCGGCGTTGACGTACAGCACGATCCGGCAAGTTTTGCCGCCAGAAGTCCCTTACATAGACTATTGGTTCTTGGCGCTGGTGTTTTTATGAACGTGGTTCTTGCGGTGGTTTTGTTCTACGTTGTTTTGGCGATGTCAGGTTTTAAAACTTCATATATTCCACTTTTCTTTGATTACAATTTTAGATTTGGAAACGAATCAATCATCGGGGCTGTTGTAACTTCAATTGAGAAAGACTCTGCAGCAGAGAAGGCAGGAATTATGGTGGGTGAAGCTGTGTTGCAAATTGACGAAGAGCCCGTAAACAACGCATCTGATATAAGAAGAGTATTGGAAAGTAAAGTGGACACCGAAGTTAATGTTCTACTTAAAGATATAAAAGAAGGTGAAACAGGTGCGATGAGAACGGTTACACTTGTACCGAGTCTGGATGAAAAGGGGAATCCGGTACTTGGCGTGTACCTTACAAAGTCGGTTTCACTGCAATATGTCACGCCGGTGCAAACAGCTTTTTCAGGATTTTTCCATGCTTATAACGTAACTGCATACTCGTTGTCATCGTTTGGTAAGTTGATTAGCTTATCATTCGAGAGCAAAACTATTTCACCTGTATCTCAGAGCGTCTCAGGACCTGTAGGCATATATCAGGTGATAGGCAGTGTTCTTGAGTATGGTGGCGACAAGGTTTTAGTGAATATATTGGACTTTATTGCACTTATGTCCATCAGCTTGGCTTTTGTTAATATTTTGCCACTGCCGGCATTGGATGGGGGAAGAATGCTGTTTGTAGTTATAGAAAAAGTGCGCGGGAAGAAAATTTCCCCGGCTTTTGAAGCAAATATACACAAAATAGGTATTATGTTCTTACTAGGTTTAATTGTTCTGATAACCATAAAAGACATCGTGCAGTAGAATACGCTGTCACTGGGCTAGATTCTACTGATACCTTTTTTTACTCATAATTACAGTAAATCCTCGGTGTTCGAAATTTTGAGTATGTAGCCTTTCGTGAATATACTTAAATATACCGGTGACAATTTGAGAAAATCTGTTAGAATATTGCGGCTATAAGATACTATTTTCTTTCATAACTCCAGTATTTTAGCAATCGGGTTCGCAAAGTGCCCAAGCAAGTTTTGAAAAATGTTTATTTAGTTATATAACGCAGTTTGGAGGTGTTTGCACACAGCACTTGCTAGTTTAGACTGCCAGTTACTTAGCAGACTAGCAGGGTGATTGTTACTAAAATGACAAAAATTAAAGTCCGAAATGGCGAATCTCTTGAACAAGCCTTACGAAGGTTCAATAGAGAAGTACAAAGAGCAGGTATACTTCAAGAATTACGCGACAGGGATCGATATAGAAAACCAAGTGAAATTAAAAGACAAAAAGCTAAAGAATTAGCCCACAAGATTTACTTGGAGAAATACAGAAAATGATTCTAGATAATTTGAGATCATTAATTGTTGAATATACAAAAGCCAAGGATATGGAAAAACTTGGTGTGTTGAGGTATTACCTTTCAGCTGTAAAGAATAAAGAGATCGAACTCAGACCGCAGGGTGTTGAGTTAAACGACGAACACGCCTTTAAGGTTTTAAAAAAACAGTTGAAGCAATTAAATGAGTCCCTTGAGATGTACGAAAAAGGTGGAAGAACAGAATCAATTCAAAAAACCAAAAGAGAGATTGAGATTTTAAACGAATTTGCTGCAATGTTTCCATTTCCATTAGAATAGATCATGAAAACCAACTTAACCCGCGGTAATATAGAGATTTCCATTACCTTAACCAATGATTCAGAGATAAGAAAACTCAATAAAAAGTTTCTAAATAAAGATTACGCAACTGACGTTTTGTCATTTAATATTGACCAAGAATTAGAACACGGTAAATATTATCTGGGCGATGTTATAGTTAATGTCGAGCAGGCTGAAAGGCAGGCCGGTGAATATGGAAACACGCTAGAACAGGAAATTGCTGCTTTAGTTGAGCACGGTGTTTTGCATTTATTGGGCGTGCACCATGACGGAGATGACCATTAATGAAACTAATTGTGGGACTCGGAAATCCGGGAGACAAATATATAAAAACTCGTCATAACGTTGGGTTTATCCTTTTGGAAAATATTGTTAGAGAGCGTGGACTTGAATTTACTACCGAGAAGAAATTTGACGCTGAGATTGCACTTGAACCAGAGTACATTTTTCTCAAACCCCACACATTTATGAATAATTCAGGTAGGGCTGTTTCTAAAGCTTTGAACTTTTATAAAATAGACCCTGAAAATTTAATTGTTATACATGACGACGTGGATTTACTCATCGGTAAGTTAAAGAATCAAACTGGGGCCAATTCAGCGGGTCACAGGGGTGTGGAAAGTGTCATAACGGAATTGGGCACCAAAGAGTTCAGAAGAATCAGAATAGGTGTAGGCAGACCTGTAGATACATCTAAATATAATGTTGAGGATTGGGTCCTGTCAGATATGGACTCAGATGATCTTACCGCTATTACTCATCTTACTGAGGCAGTTAAAAGCCTTATCTAAAAGCTTACTGAGAACACACGCTTGTAACTAAGCGGTATTTTCGATCGTTCACTAACTTAGGTTGGTTGATTACAATTTGTCCAACTGTATACTTTAATTTGGAATACCTGTTTACCTTTTATTCGATTATGTTCTATACCAAATACAGACCGCAAAAATTCAGTGAAATTTCAAGACCAAACGAGGCTGCCGATGCCTTGTCGAAACAAGTTTCCACAAACAAAACCGTTCATGCTTATCTTTTTGTCGGTCCAAGAGGAACCGGCAAGACATCCACGGCTAGAATTCTGGCCAAATCGCTCAATTGCTCTAAGTTGAGTAAAGACGGAGATCCGTGCGATAAGTGCGAGGCATGCGTAGCTATTAGAGAAGGCACTTTTCTTGACCTAATTGAAATCGACGCGGCAAGTAATAGGGGAATAGATGATATTCGCGAACTGAAAAATAAAGTACGTTTAGCCCCAGTAATGGGTAAGAATAAGATTTATATAATCGACGAAGTTCACATGCTTACGTCGGAAGCTTTTAACGCACTCTTGAAGACTTTAGAGGAGCCACCAAAGAATGTGATGTTTATTCTATGCACTACCGAACTGCATAAAGTACCGGACACGATAAAGTCACGTTGCCAAGTTTTTAAATTTAAGAGAGCCACAGTTCAGCAAATTGTTTCAAAGCTGGAGAATATTTCAAAAGTTGAAAAAATTGAAGTCACAAAAAGTGATTTGGAAAGAATCGCAAGGGCGTCGATGGGCGGTTTTAGAGATGCTGAGACGTTGTTACAACAAATAAGCGAAGGTGAGATCAAGGCTGAGGCTCTGTTAAGTACCGGTAGCTGGGAGGATTATATAGAGTTTGTTGATTATTTGTTGGCAAAAGATCCGGCTTCTGCAATAAAACTTGTAAATAAATTGTACGAAGAAGGTGTTGATTTGTACGTCTGGTGTGGAGATTTGCTCAAGTATTTAAGAGATTTATTGCTCGTTAAGTCCGGTGTTTCTGCTGATTTTTTGGAGGTAACCGCAGAAGCATTAACCGAAATTACTTCACAAACATCGCGGATTCAAACTTCTCAACTTATTTTTATTCTGGATAACTTTATAAAAGCTTACAACAACACTAAGACGAATGTAATTTCGCAGCTTCCGATAGAGATTGCTATTGTTCAGGTTTGTGGTTACGACAATAGTGAAACCGTCGTTAAGAGTGCTCCTAATACAAATCCGAAAGTTACGCCAACTGCGCCTGTAAAAAAGAGTGAAACCAAAACCGACAAAGAGCCGGAAAAAGAGGAAGAGGTTAAAGATAATAAGGCGGTTGAGGATCTTACAGAAACATTGACTGATTTAACAGTTTCTATAAGCGAGGTTGCTGCAGATTCCGATGCCGACGAACCTCAAGAAGCGATTATCGAGCTAGACCTAGTAAAAGAAAAATGGACCGCATTGATAGAGAAAATGAACGATTTAAATAGGTCTCTCTTGGCTTTGTTGAAGGCATCAAAACCAATGAAAATTGAAGGCAAAAGTTTGGTTTTAGAAGTTTTCTATGCATTCCACAAAGAACGACTTGAGTCCCCTAAGAACAGGAAATTAGTGGAAAATGCCCTCAAGGATATTATGAATGTCGAGCTAAATCTCAAGTGTTTCTTAAGTGACGACAAGCCTGCAAAACTGAAATCAAATGAAGTAGGTGTACTTACAGACATGAATATAATGATGCCTTCCGGCCCTCAAATAGTAGACAAAAGCGCGGTACTGGGAATGCTGGACGGCGAACTTCCTTTATAACTTTACTCCGGTTGAATTTTACCCATTTGATCCGTAGAATAGCTTAGTGAACTTACCCAAGCCAATTCTCAAATTAATAGAATCATTCGAACGATTGCCTGGAATAGGTCCCAAGACTGCGCAAAGATTAACTTTTTACCTTTTACATTTTCCTCAAGAAGAGCTTCAAAAATTTGCAGATGCTTTAGTAGATCTAAAAAGGGAGATAAAGCTTTGTGAAGTGTGCAAGAATGTAACCGAGTTTAATATTTGTTCAATTTGCGACGACTCTGCGCGCGACCAGTATACAATTGCTATTGTTGCAAACGCGCTAGACGTTTTTGCTTTGGAAAAGACCGGATTTAAAGGTGTTTACCATGTGCTGCATGGAGTTATAGATCCGCTTAACAATATCGGGCCTGAAGAAATTTTTATTGCTGATTTGAAATTGCGCGTTCAAAAACTACTTGATGAACGTGGTTTTGATTCACTTGATAACCAGCGCGTTGTTGAACTGATTATGGCTACCAACAGCAGCATGGAAGGGGAGTCCACAGCGTTATACATCTCAAAAATGTTACGAGATGCCGGCTACGGTTCTGACAGACTGAAAATCTCTAGAATTGCCAGAGGATTGCCTGTTGGAGGTGATATTGAATTTGCCGACGACATCACCTTAAGCAGAGCAATGGAAGGCAGATCAAGCTATACTTCGTAATCTTTAATTAAGACTTGTAGTCATATGCTAAAATACAGTCATGGCAATGAGAGTTTATAATTCCTTAACCAGAAAAGTTGAAGATTTCAGACCGAGTAATCCTGAAATGGTCACAATGTACTTGTGCGGTCCAACTGTTTACAACTTTATTTCTATCGGAAATTACAGAACTTACACTTTTGGAGATTTTGTTCACAGAACTCTTTTACTCAATGACTACAAGGTTAAATATGTAATGAATTATACTGACGTCGGCCACATGACCGGCGATAACTTAGGTGATGCAGACATCGGTAAAGATAGACTCGAGGCAGCGGCAGAACGTGAAGGAAGAAGTGCAAGGGATATCGCCGACTATTACATCAATGACTTTTTAAAAGGCTACGATCGTTTGAATCTTCTAAAACCTTATAAATTTACCAGAGCAACCGAATACATTCCGGATCAGATTGCGCTCGTGAGGGAACTTGAAAGAAAAGGTTATGCATACAGAATAGCTGATGGAATATATTTTGATACTTCAAAATTTGAAAAATATGGCCAACTGTCCGGTATGACAGCCGAGACTATAATGGAAGGTGCGCGTGTCGAGCCCAATCCTGAAAAAAGAAATCCTGCTGATTTTGCACTTTGGAAATTTTCTCCAAAAGATGAGAAACGATGGCAGGAATGGGATTCACCCTGGGGCGTAGGATTTCCTGGATGGCATCTAGAGTGTTCTGCAATGTCAATGAAAGAGCTTGGTGAAACTATCGACCTTCATTTAGGTGGCGAGGACCTGAGAATGATTCACCATCAAAATGAAATTGCTCAGAGTGAGTGCGCCAGCGGTAAGGAATTTTCAAAATATTGGATGCACGGGGCGTTTTTACAGGTTGATGGAGGCCGAATGGGAAGAAGTATCGGCAACCAATACACTCTCACTGACCTAGACGAAAGAGGTTTTGATCCGCTCGCATTGAGATACTTGTTTATGACAGCTCATTACCGATCTCCTTTGAACTTTACTTGGGAGTCTCTTCAGAATGCACAAAATTCACTTAAGCATTTATATGACATTTTGGGTGGATACAAAGACGCTGAAAAGGCGATGCCTTCTGACAGACACATAGCGAACTTTATGGATGTGTTAAATGACGATATAAATATTCCGGAGGCACTCGCAGTTTGCTGGGAGATGTTGAAGAGCAATCTGGGTGAATCTGTAAAACTTGCAACAATCTTGAAAATGGACAAGGTCCTTGGTCTAAAATTGGATGACGCCATAGGATATGAAATACCTCAGGAAGTTCTGGATCTGGTAAAGACTCGCACGGAGTACAGAAAAAACGGTATTTGGGACAAGGCTGATTTAGTAAGACACCAAATTAACGATTTAGGTTACTCGGTTGAAGATTTACCTGACGGTAAGTTCAAGGTAAGAAGAAAACTTTAATATCTCAGTTATTTCGTTTGTACCCATTTTACTGAATTAATTCCAAGGTAGCTCTTAAGTTGGGTCAGGTACTTCGGTTCATATGTAAAGCTTTCTGATGGGTATCTTGTGTTATTGGTACCTTGTAGAGTTCTCTGGAAAACAAATTGATCAGCTGCGTAAATTCCACTTAAATCAAGTGTATCGGCAGCCTCTCCCTCTTGTAGATCGTACGCAGAAAAGATATCTCCGTCGGCGATTATTGCCACACCTACCGAATTCACACTCTTTGCAATTTCAACGTTTCCGCTAACTACAAACAAAGCAGTCGACGCAGCGGCAACTCCCGCGTCAACAGAAATTCTCAGATCTCCATTCACAAATACAATTTGTGAGAAAGTACTTGAATCGTAATCATTTGGTATTGTGCCGTTTCTTATTTCATAATTACCGTCAATCGAATATATGCCTGAATTTGTATTAAGAGTGTTTATACTTGATGGAGCAGGGTAGACAATTGATAGCAATTTCTCATAGTCATAGTCAGTAGGTGCTGCCGAATTCTCTACCAGCCAATCTCGAGATGAAGTGAAATAGTTCAAATAAGAATTTCCAAGTTCAATAATTCCGTCGGTATTTTCCTCATCCGGCTCAGAAATCATATTTATACCTGCATTTGCTCTAACTACGCCCCCGCCAACAAATTTTACCCACGGACCGTTTATACAAAAGTCTTTTGACGCAAAGTTACCTGCCATATCCTCAGAATAAAATCTAACGGTTTTACAAGTTTTCCAGTCGTTGTTGCAGAAATTTGTTTTAGGTGTAAGCAAATAGGCCGAGTGGACGCCGGGAAAGAATGGGGGAGAGATTAAAATAACCCATTGGTCGGGCTGCCAAGTGGAACTGCAGCTCATGATGTTAGAGAAACGTCCGAAGTCGGGTGCAAAATCCGTGTGATACTGATATTTATCTGTAAAAGTCGAAAGTCCTGAGGTTGGATCTTCTACTGTGGTGTAAACATAAAGCTCGTGACTAGCACCAAACAAACCTCTAAAAGCACCGGAATCGTGCCAATTACCTGGAGGTGTCTGATCAAGTTTAAAAGTTACACAGTTTGTAGGTACGGCACACGAATAAGTCTCAGCATTGTCTGATCTATCAACACTATAAAACTCCAAAGTGTGTTCTCCGTCCTGGCCAATTACTACATCTGTAGTGGCGTTAGTGTTAGCGTGAGAAATTGTTGCGGCATCCGCCCAGATAGTTCCAGGACCATTTAATCCAATGTCTATGTAAACACCAACTGCATTAAGATCGGTAACCACAAAGTTTATGGAAACTTGTGTCCAATCTGTTGTCCCTGAAAGTGAGGCGGTCTGTGTGAGATATGCAAATTGTTGACCGGCGCCATCTTGTGTAACCATGTAAACCTTCATTAAAGCGGTTTCTGTTACATTTTGGGTTTTGATCCATACAGAAGCATTCATATTGGCAAGAGGTGTTGTAACCGCAAAACTACCTGAATTATTAACGCCATGCCAACCGGTACCGGTAGTCGTCACTTTTACGGAAGTACTCTCAAAGCCGGTCAGATAGTTCGCAGTATCCCTTTGATATATTGTTTCCGGGTCTGTAAGGGTTGCAGACCAACTTTGAATAATAGGAGTGTTACCGTAGTCGATTATCTCAAAAGATGGGTTAGGGGCAAGATTAAGTGAATCTGAAAAAGATGCTGCCTGCCAGACTCCGCCATCCAGTCTATATCGTATTTCTTTGACACCGCTGCCAAGGTCGGTAGCAGTTAAGGTATAGGTAACAGGGGACACAAACCAGTTATTGTTGCCGTCTGGGGTAGCGGGATCTCTGGTATAAGTAGTAACGGGAGGCGTGACATCAGTTTGGGCATGCAGGACTGAGGTATTTATGGCTATTAACGTCAGGAGGAAATATATATACGCTGTTACAAGCAAAGGTCTTCTTTTGGGCATTATATCAATACTAGCATAATTTTTTTGGGGGTTAAACAGCACGTTTTGAGAGGACCTGTAGTTTTAACAGAATTTTAAATCACTTTTGCCATATGGCCGTGTGCTCCCAAAACGTTTTAAACACAGACCCTTCGCATGTTACACCCTTCCTTTTAACCCCAACCGCTGATAGAATCCTAAGCATGTCACTAAGCATAGGTATCATCGGACTTCCAAATGTAGGAAAATCCACATTATTTAACGCTTTATTAAAAAGACAGGCAGCTTTGGTTGCTAATTACCCATTCGCCACAATCGAACCTAATGTAGGTGTTGTAGACGTTCCTGATCACAGGTTAGAGCGTCTAGCTGAGATAGTAAGAGCTGACTATGGCGAGAGAAAGGGGGATCGAGAAATCCCTGAAAAGATCATTCCGGCGACAATAAAGTTTTACGATATTGCAGGATTGGTTAAGGGCGCTTCGCAGGGAGAAGGATTGGGAAATGAATTCTTGGGACATATCCGCGAAGTAGACGCTCTTGTTCACTTGGTGCGTACATTTAGTGATCCAAATATCATTCAAACAGGTGTTGACGATCCCGAAGAGAACATTGATGTTATTAATACAGAACTAATTTTGTCGGATCTACAGTCAATCTCGAAGCGCTCGGAGAGGTTGGAAAAGGAAGTAAAAACCGATAAATCAGAGGATTTAGCACATGAACTCGAGGCATGTAGAAAGATATTTGTTGTCCTAAACGATGGAAAATTAGCAAAATCTGCAGATTTAAGCGATAAAGAGGAGTTAGTTTCAAAAAATCTTAATTTGTTGACCCTAAAACCTATGATTGTTGTCTATAACTCCGATGAAGACATATTGTACTCTAAAGACCAGCAAAACCAGTCCGCGGACCAATCAAACATACTAAAGATCTCAGCTAAAATTGAATCGGAAATATACTCAATAGACGATATCGTCGAGAGAGCTGAGTTTATGAAGGAAATGGGCATGACTACTTCTGGTTTGGACATGGTCGTACGTAAGGCTTACGAAATACTAGATTTAGAGACTTATTTTACAGCCGGACCCAAAGAAGTTCACGCGTGGACTTACACCAGAGGTACAACAGCGCCTAAAGCAGCCGGAAAAATTCACACCGATTTTGAGAGAGGCTTCATCTCCGCAGTCATCGTAAATTACGAGCAGCTAAACCAAGCAGGCAGCATGAAAGCCGCGCAGCTGCAAGGTTTAGTCAGACTTGAAGGCAAAGAATATATCTTCAAAGATGGGGACATAGCCGAGTTTAATTTTAGTGTCTAAAGGCCGTTTTCGGCATAGTATTGATTTTTTCCACTATTTTTTGTACTATTCATCGACTAAATATCTAATGACAATAGATACGGCGCGATAGACATGCCCTGGCGTTATCGGATATAATGTGTTGGCTATCAGGAGTTTAACAACATCTGATGGGAAGTAACAAATTAATCATTTAATAAAACATGAGTAGATACGAACTAATGACAATTGTTGATGCGGCTCTTTCAGAGGAAAAAGCAAAAGCCTTGTCAAAGGAAATACAAACGAATATTGAAAGTCTAAACGGCAAAATTACCAAATCAGATTTTTGGGGTAAGAGAAAATTAGCCTATGAAATTGGTTCAGCAAGAGAAGGGTTCTACGACGTGACTCAATTTGAACTGGAGCCGGAAAATTTAGAAAAGCTTAAGACAAAAATTAAATTGATGGAGAATGTTACCAGGTATTTAGTTACAGCGTTAAGCTGAAATTAGGAGAAAGTTTTTATGGCAACAAGAAATCTAAACAAAGTAATGTTAATCGGTAATTTGACGAGAGATCCTGAACTAAGATACACACCACAAGGTAATGCAGTAGCCAGTTTTGTTATCGCAACCAATAGAGAGTGGGTTGCAGGCGGAGAAAAGAAACAAGCCGCGGATTTCCATAATGTAGTGGCCTGGAATAAACTTGCTGAAATATGCTCACAACTTTTGAAAAGGGGAACCAAAGTCTTCGTAGAAGGCAGATTGCAGACCAGATCATGGCAAGATACTGACGGTAGCAAGAAATACAAGACAGAAATCATAATCGACGACATGATCATACTTACCAAAAAGAATGCAGATGGCGAATTGGAAGATGCGGATGCCGAGGGTACAGACATTCAGTTTGATGCAGGCACTGCGCCGGCTGCTGACCTTGATTTTAACAATTTTGATCTTGACTTAGACTCGGTCACAACTGAGGAAAAATAAGTAAGTAACTAAAGAAAATATGAAGGATAAATCTAAAGATAAAAAACAGAGAAGAACAAGAAGAGTGCCGGTAAGTACCCAATGTTACTTTACACAATCAGGTACAAAGCCTGATTACAAGGAAGTATTAACACTTAAAAGATTTACTTCGGATAGGGGAAAGATAATTCCTCAAAAATATACCGGTGTAAGTTCTAAGAACCAACGTTTGCTTGCTGCAGAAATCAAAAAGGCCAGGTATATGGCGTTACTCCCGTATACAGACAGGCACGCGATCTGATATCATCTTAGCATGCCTGTGCTTGCTGCCTATATTGATACACAAAATGTAAGTATTCTTCTGTATATCTCTCACGAAGAGTATTATCTTTACAACTTTCCTTATGTTTATAGCAATGATGTCTTCTCGGCCAGTTACTCTGAATCCACTTTCTATCAAGCGGTTTTTGACTACTTTTGTAAACAGCATAAATTAAAACTTTCAGACTGTGATGTAGTGATTTCAGGGTTTCTGGAGCCTCCTAGGTTAGATTTCAACCTAAAATACTATATATCGCTCTTTGATCTGATCCGACGCGTGAATGGTTATTTTCCGATACTTGTAAATAATTATTCAATCTTCACACAACAGGGATTCTATTGCTGGGATGCAGTAAAAGGAGCTCTTTCTTCTGAAGAGATGATGGATTCTGAGGAAGTAAATTTTTATTCAAATACCGAACTTTACCCCCAACTGGTAGCAACTGACCTATCTACGCAGTCTGATATTGATCGAAACATTCTAGGTCTATTGGGCAGTGCGCACCTGAGGATTCCTGATAATCAGCCGCTTATTTTCGGCGGTTCGAGATTTACACAAATAAACATGGTTCCGGAGCTTGATTACATGATGATTCTTAATTTAATTCAACAGGAAGGTGTTTTTGACATTCGCATCGACAGAAATAACTCAGCAATTCTTTTTGCACTGCTTAATTTATACGATTCAAACATTAACATGGAGCCGACTCCCGAGCTTGAAGGTACGGTAATTTCAACTTTCACCGGACTCGAGTGCATGGTCAAATCCGAAGTAGGTACTTCTCAAGTTGTTCAGCTTGATAAAAATAGGATATTTGTATTACCTGTAGGTTTGAACGAACGTCCTGCAATTATGCTAAAAAGCCCAAACATCGACACCTTAGAAAAAAGAGTTTCAGGTGGAAGAATGGGCATCATCTTCGATACAAGGGAGAATAAAGGGAGGCAGATCGATGATTTCAGAGTATTTAATTCCGGAATTAAGTCATTTAGCAACGCCTTGGGAATCTAAAGATGTATATACCGGTAATAAGCAAACTTCAATTTAACGATAATGTTTTCATCGAGAGGGTATTACCTGTGGCGGGTGAGTTACAGGTAGAGCAGGGAAAAGAGGTTGTGCCTTATGACCACGTAGGTATTTGTATGTATTCACATCGCGTATACAAGTACCCCAAAAACTTCAAACCGAAATCATTAAAAAAAGACGGCCAGTTTTACTATTTTGGCGTAGATATAGGTAAGATAGACTCACAAAAAATAACCGCACCATATAACGGAAACTTAACAAAAACTCCTGAGGGTACGTTTGAATTTAGAGAAGTCGAGAACAAATATATTCTTATGTCAGGTGTTTGGGGGACCGTAGAAAAGACCATAGATAAGAAATCAGTACTGCTAAGAACAAGGACATACGATATTAATCTAGTTGCTTCTACAGACTGCTCATTTGCCGGAGAGTTAATCGTATTCCCAAATCCTTCACACGTTTTAGAAAAATTTTATCTTGATGAATTTACCTCCGGTGCAGCCGACGGGAAAATAGTATATGTAGGTAACCACGTCACTACTAATCTGCTGGACGAAGCTATTAAGTACGGCCTTGGAGGAATAATAGCCGGAAGTGCAGATAGACAAACATTCCAATATGCCAGAAGAAATAACATCTGTTTTGGTTTGTTTAGTGGTTTTGGTGAAATTCCCACACCTGACGATGTTTACAAAGTGTTAAACGAAGTTTCAAATCGTTATGTCTTTTTCCAAGGCGAGAGAAACATTTTAAGAATACCAATGCCGCCGGAAGCTGTTCCTGTTAAAAAGAAACTTATATCACCTCTTAAATTTGTGAAAAAAGGAATGAATGTTGTTATTATG
>MEWG01000015.1:24820-34080 GCA_001773295.1 candidate division WWE3 bacterium RIFOXYD1_FULL_39_9 | reverse complement strand
AATTCCAGCAACAGCTGTTAATACAAATAAATTCAGGGTTCTGGACGTGTCAAAAACCACTCTATCCAGCAGTTTCAACGGAACATAGAGTCCAATTCCCATTAAAACGGACGCATAAGAAATTTTAGTAAACGGGACTAAAATCGTTTCCGGTCGGAAACCTCCCAGTTTCCTGCTGAGCATATACATTAACAGAACCATATCTATTAGTGACGTTACTGAAAATGAGAATGCCACGGACCAGACACCCCAACCAAATCCTAAAACAAAAAGTAATGACATCCCCACATTTAAAAGAATAGTTGCTGCGCTTATTTTTACCGGTGTTGTAGTGTCCTTCAATGCATAAAATGCTCTTGTTATTAAATAATTCGCGCTTTGTGAAAACACCGAAAAGCTAAAAAACGCCAAAACGTAAGCAGTTTTAACTGTAGCTTCCCAGGGAAAGTTTGACACACCGTAAACCAGGCGAACCACCGGAATTCTTAGAATCATAAGAATTACACTTAACGGAAGCACCAAGTACATCATCTGATGGAACGAAGTAATAAATGTTTTTTTGAACTTTTCTCTATCTTTTTCATCATTTTCTGCAGACAGGGTAGGTAGGCTGGCTGTGGCTATTGAGGCTCCAAACAGCATGATTGGGAAAGACTGTAGCTGGATAGCAAATTTCAAGAATATTACTGAAGATGTGGAAATCAGAATGGCCAAACTGTTATTTACTGTTCCAAGTAAATTGGAAATTAACACGCTAACCAGTCTCGGTGGTATAAGCCGGGACATCTCTTTAAGCCCCTTGGCATGAAAATTGAAAGACATGCTCTGCACAAACCCAGTTCTTTTGATGTAGGGAAGTTGTATAAGAAGGTGAAAGGTAGCGCCAAGAATAGTTCCGTATGCCGGACCGTATATCCCGTATTTGTCGGACAAAAACAAAATACCTATGATCATACCGATGTTATACGCTACAGGTGCAATTGCCGGCGCAATAAAATATTTAAAAGATTGAAGAACACTGGTTATAAGACTTCCCGTGACGAGGATCATCTGACTAATCAGCATTACCCTCATTAAATTTGCACCGAGCGTCACATCTGAGCTAGGAAATTTACCAAGCGCTAGCAAGTTAATAATTGGTTCCGCGTAGATAAATATAAAAGTACTTATTACCAGGAAAAATACGAAAGTTGTATTTATTATGGTCGAGGCTGTTTCGAAGGCTTTTTGTTTATCTTTTTTAAGAAGGTCCGTAAAAACAGGTATAAAAACTGTGGAGATAGCCCCTACGATTAGTATTGAATAGACCAAATTAGGGATCTTATCGGCGGTATAAAAGACCGCAAGTTCTTGAGAAACACCGAATTCGCTTGCAAAGAACCTGTTTTTGACCACTCCGAGCACAGCATTAATGCCGCTGGAAATTGCAAGAACCAGGGCTGCCGACAGTATGGTATTTTGGGTGTCCATAAGGAAGGCGGTTAGTTTGTTTTTAGTGTTATTAATGCCCATTTTAGCTTTACATTTAACTTTCATATGTTATCATACGTAGCGCAATGGCAAATACCAAATCTGCAAAAAAAGCTATAAGAAGTTCGGCAAGAAAAGCATCCCACAATTCTATGTGGGAAAAGATGATTAAGGACGCCACAAAGTCACTTAAAGCCGAGCTAGAAGTCAAAAGTCCTAAAGCCGAGGATTTAAACACCCGTTTAACAAAGCTACAGAAGGTTTTAGATAAGGCCGCAAAAGAAAAAGTTATTCATAAAAACAAATCAAATAGGCTAAAATCTAAGTATGCTAAAAGTATCGCTGCCCGCCTTTCTCAAAAGGGAGCAAAAAGCTCCTCAAAGTCTTCCGAGTGAGAACTTTATCGATAGCCTCAATTTATTAGAGGATACCTCGTTTGTCGCACCAGATACTTCCCTTAAAAAAATTGTAAAATCAATGCAAATCGCAATTGGCGTAACTTGTGTTATTTATCTCGTTCTGAGTGTGGCCAATTTATTAATGGATGTTAGGCTGAACGCCGCCAAAGTAGATTTGGATAGTGCGTACGAAGCGGCCGCTGTTTACAAGGAAGACGCAGCAGCTATCCAAGAAATTGATAGAAAAACTGCTTTTTACAAAAATATCCAAAACTCAAGGTCGTTGGTCGGTGAGAAATCAAGTGTTCTCTTTGAAGAACTTGGAGGCACTATGTCGGTAGTCAGTAGTAGCCTCACGCCTCAAAGTTTCAAGATTACTTTAGAAGGAAGCAGTCCGTTGGATTTCGCCAAACTTCTAAACAAATACTTGGAAAGCGGGCTAGTTGAATCAATTTCAATTAAATCAGCAGAGCTGCAGCGAAGTAAAAATAATTATAAGGTTGATTTTGAAGGAGTTTTTAAATGAAGCACGAGGCCGAAAAATACTTCACAACCTTTTTGCGCTCGTATAAAAATACCGATTTTTTGTTAAAGTTGTACGGTATTTGGCTCGTTATTGTCCTAGTGGTTTTTGGCTTTTATGGAATTCGACCGCTGTTTATGACTTTAAAGGAAAAATCTAGTGTTTTGGCCGAGATGCAGCTGGCCAAGACAGCATTAAATGCTAACGAGGCGTACTTAAAAAAATCACGAAGTGATTTGTACGAATATAGAACTAACATAAGCTTTCTTAACACGTTCATGCCCTTAGAACCTGAAATTCAGACTTATATTTTGGATTTAATAGGCGCAATCGGAGATCAGGGTTACATAATGAGAAATTTTTCGCAGAGCGGTTATGCAGACGAAGCAAATACGATTGAGTTGCATGTACAAATGGACGGCGCTTCATATCCAAGCGGTGTGATAAAAAAGATCGAAGGGCTAAAACGTATTACAAATGTTAAATCTGTGGACCTAAATAGACAACTTCTTTCGACAAGAGTTCAATATAAAGTTAGATTATATATATTAATTTACACACAGCCTAAATGAGAGCACTCATTGTACTAATCATCTTAACAGGCGCTTCGTTTATGATGTTTTTGCAATTTAAATTGCGTCCGTTTTCTAAAGAAATGTACCTTGAGCAGAAAGTACTTGAAATGTCTGTGCCTTTTGATGTTAAAATAGATATAGAATTTTTGAAAAGTTTAGTTCCTGCCAATGAATAGCACAGACCAAGCACAAAAAGGATTTAAAACGTTTTTATTAACATTATCGATCTCACTTATTTTGTTTAGTGTAGTCTATTACGTTATAACCAGCCCTTCCCTAAATAAATCAGAATTAAGCGCAGACGTAGAAGAAGAGCAGGTTAGTTACACCGAGGAGACAGTATTTGGAGATTTGGCTAGTCAGAAAATGGATGTACCGACAAGAGCAGTTTTAGCAGGTGCCGACGGCACAGCCGAAACCACTCAAGGTACTGCCGCGGTTCCTGATAGCGGAACTTTTGAAGTTACACTCGGCCTAATTCTTTCAGGAATAACATTTTTGACAGGTCTTTTTGTAATTTCGAAAGACCCTAGGAAAATAGCATTGTCCGGATTTGAAAAGAGAGTCGTACGAGGTTTGAAATAAACCTAGAAATAGGTCGAAGATTTAATTCTCCATTACCTATTCAACCATAACTGCTTTTACAATAAGTCTCTTCGCTTTGGTTCCTGCCGGCCAGCATGTCATTAAAGTTATTGTGGATTCGTTTAAGTATTTTGGTTTATACTCGGCCAGCGGATTTACTTTGTCAGTAGGTAGAATTTCCAACCCCTCAACCTTATATGTTAGTTCTTTATCGTTGTATTTGATGTTAAGAATGTCGCCGGCGGACAAATCACCCAGAGTTGAAAAAATAGTTTTATAGTTCTTTGGATTGTAAAACCAAGGAAGAACGGAGTGTCCGTAGATAAACGTGTTTCCTACTTCTCCCGGAAGTCCTGAACCGGTGTAGTGGCCAAGGGCAGTGTCAGGCTTTAATGTAGGTGCATTCGTTTCTACCAGTGCCTTATCTATTTTTAGTTTTGGGATTGTTAAATAGAAAAATTGAGGAAGATCAGCGGAACCCTCATTTTTTTCTGAGGAAGTATTTAATTCGGAAAACTCAAAATCACTAAAACCGCTTGCTATTCCAAGAACGCTAGAAGCTGCCGGTTTAGAAATTTCGTCCTGTGTCTTGAAATAAACCAATGGATATACAACCTGCGTACCCAATATTAAGAAGCCGGTTGCCAAAAGCAATCCCGGAAGAACGCGCGATTTAAAGTAAAAACCCGAATTTACGGTTTTGTAAATTGGGTCAAATGTCTCATCTTTTAGATAAATTTTACGTTTGTAAGCAGGCATTTTTAGGCGTTCAATATTTTTTCTATTGCAATTGTAACAGCTAAATCCGGACTTAGTTCGCCTAATTTAGTCTTTTTATCCAGCTCGTACATTTCTGTAAAAAGTGTTTTTATGCTTTCTGTTGAAAATCCTTCGGCTTGTTTCGCTGCTTTCCCGAGCATAAAAGGCTTCATGTTTTTAACCGAAGGTGCTTGAAAAATATAATTTGTAATTGTTCGTAATCCGTACCAAATCATGCTCATTGTATAAAACGGATCGGCGTCTTCTTTTATCATTTTTTCAAGTTCTTTGTAAGTCACGCTTCTGTTTTTGTAAAAAAGATTATCCACAAATTTGAAAATATTAGATTCTATTTCCTTGTTGTTAGTAATAAGCCGCGCATTTAATGCAGAAAGTTCCGTCATAACCGGATGTGTTTTAGGTAGTGTTTTCTGAGCGTAGATAATTAGATTTGCCTTATCCGGAATTTTTTTAAATGTTTCGATGTATGGTTCTACCGCTTGTTTGTTAGCTGAAGTTATATCAAGAACTATAAAAGGAAGGTTGCCAAACAGATCCCCGGAAATAGCCGTTTCATAAAGTTGTTGAGGAGTTGTCTGGGAAAGTTCAAATTCCATTCTGGTTTCTATACCCAGCTTGTTTTGCTGATTAGCTATCAATAGTCTGGATTGTGGCGCATTTTCACCATGAACGATGTAAATCATTTGCTAATTATTTACCGCCAAAAACATATTTTTGAACGTATGCATGGATTTGTGAGTAGTCTCCTGTACGAGGGATTAGTACGTATCTGCCTCCGTAAAGTGTTGTGTCCTCTGGTGCGTAAAGAAGCCCGCCCTCGTTTGCTTCGCTTCTATCGTCTAAGACTACTGCAGTAACTCTTTCAAAATTTATTTTCTGAGAAAGTAAATAAAAACTTTGAACTGTTCCCAAATCGATGTTGGTGTCCACGCTCTTTGAATAGATATCGTACAGCTCCTTTAGTTTTACGGGGTTGATCAAAGTTTCAAGTGAAAGTGCCTTATCTTTTATTGCCATAATTACTTTCTGCTGCCTTCTCGACCTTGCAAAATCAGTACCTTCGTCATTATCTCCTTTTCGGGATCTGGCATATTTAAGGGCAGTGTCGCCGTCCATTACCTGTTTTCCGGCCTCAAAATGCACTGTTTCGTATCTTTCGTTGTCTGGAGCATTTTCCTTACCTTCCACCGGGTATTCATAATCCGTAAACGCGCGATCTACTGTAATTTCAATCCCGCCGAGCACATTTATTGCTTCTCTAAACAGATCAAAAGTAACCAAAGTGTGATAATGAATTGGTATTCCCAGAACGTCTTCTACAACTTGTGTTATTTCTTCAGCGCCGCCGTATGTATAGATTTCATTTACCTTGGAGTGGTAGCCTTCAGGACTTTGAACCCACAGATCTCTTGGAATTGAAATTAAAACTAAATCTTTATCGACCTGTCCTATAGATGCAACCAGAATTGTGTCCGTTAGTTCAGAGCTTACTACACCGGAGTTGCGTTTATCGGAACCCAACAAAAGTACATTTGTTCTTCCGTCAGTCTCTTCAATGTCAGAAGCTGAGACACTGGCTACAATAGAAATAGGGTCAAGTGATTTACCAAGGGTTTTGACTATAAAAAACAACGCAATTCCTACCAAAAGGACTCCTGCGCCAAACACTAAAATTCCTGTAGAACCCTTCTTTTTATCGCGGTATCTTGAGGAAACACCCGCAGAATTAGTTCGATCGGTATCTTCAGTTGTAATTTTCATATCGCTGTATGTCATTGTTTGCAGTATTCGACAATAATATCAAAAAAGTGCTTCGGGTCGGTACTGGCATTACCTATTAGTACGCCATTTAAACCTTGTAGCCGCGCTAATTCGCCTATATTGTCTCTATTAACAGAACCGCCATATATTATCACAGTATCCTTCTTAACGAGACTTCTTAATTGAGAAATACCGGTTTCAATCTCTTCGATGTTTTTAGGATTATATACACCGCCGTGGGAAATGTTATTTGGATCTTCCCAGGTAAACAAGGCAACTTCGTTAAAAACAGCATAGGTTTTTAGTTGTTCAGGGGTAACAAAGCATACTATTGGTGTAATGTTATTTTGCACACAGAGATCTATCTTTTGAGATACTACATCCGTTGATTCTTTACGCTCGCTGTGCCCAACAATACAATATTTGCAAAAATCTTTGAGTTGGAAAGCCCCCACATCCCCTGTATGCGCTCCCTTAGTGTTTGTCGAAACATCCTGTGCGCCTAATGTAAGCTCAGTTCCTTTGATGCTTGTAAAAACTTGCTCGAGATACGGGTAAGACGGGGCAATTACAATTTCTTTATCGTCCTCTGTAGAAATATCAAAATCTTTAAACTTTTCCAACCAATGGGTGACTTCTAAAAAATTCATGCTCATTTTCCAGTTGGCGATTATATATTTCATAAATTAATTCAAATTTTTAAGGGTTTCTTCGATTAACTTTGGAAGATTTTCAATATCTTCGTGAGTGTAATCATACCCCAAAATATTCAGACATGAAAAAACAACACCTACATCAGAATAGATCTTTTCGGCGTACTGGCAAGCAACTAGACTGTGAATTAATACATTTCCCCCAAGTTCCCCCACCCGTGACCTGTCACAGCCCATTGGACAGTTAAAGCAAGATGGATGCACATTTTCCAAAACAGTAATATCGGATTTTCTGGCAAGTATTTTATGATACAGCTCTTGATATTTATCCAGAGGTACCGGTTTAAAAGTTTCGGTACCGGTAATGGCTAGTCCGATGATATTTTTTTCTTCAAGTTTTGTCTCGAGGAAATATTCAGGTGTTGTAAAATACTTATCTACAAAAAATTTAGTATCATCCTTGGCAACAATGCTTCTTCGTCCGGGAAGTCCTAACGAACCCATTTCCGTATCCGCTGGTTTAAAAGTAACTTCAGTATCAATAATTTCTAAGACTGATTTATCTTTTGCTTTACCGCATATAACAATTGAGTCTATCCCGGTAAACTTTATTCGCGCAGATAGAGTTCCTCCAATATATAAGTCTTCAATTACCCCGCTATCGTTAAGAACGACCGAAGTTTTCGAGGCAAATGGAAAAAAGCCATTTAAAGGTCCTACAGATAAAACGAGTGGATCGAGATCTTTATAAAGATGCATTAACTTAAGCCCAAGTCCTACTCCGCCTACATATTTCTGGAGGTCTGCGTAGCTTTTAACTTCAGAAGCCTCTTTTTCTAAGTCTATTAGGAGAACTTTTTTACTGGTTAAATTCACTTGATTCCTCCTCTGAAATCGTAAAAACGCCCGCAGGACAGATTGATGTAATCTTTTTAATATCCAATTTATTAATTCTCGGGTCTACTTCCACATGGAATTCTAAACCAACTCCTTTATCTGTTTTGTTTCTCAAAACCCTTATTAAAGCGCCCTCCAACCCCACTATTTGGAGCTGTCTTTGCGCCTCCATTATGCACAACTCGCAACCTATGCACTTGTTTGGAAATTCTACTTTTATTACCTTTGCCATTTTAATTTAATGCTTCTATACCGGGAAGTGTGGATTTGACCAAAAACTCCAGCATGGCTCCGCCTCCAGTGGATACAAAACCAAAATTAGTTAAAAGCCCAAGTTTATTTGTGGCGGCAACAAGGTCTCCGCCGCCTATCACCGAAAAGCAATCAGTATTTTTTGTTATTGCTTCAGCAATTTTTCTTGTACCGATAATATATTTATCCTCCTCGTACATTCCAAGCGGTCCTGCCCACAGCACTGTCTTGGCGCTGGAAATAATATCGCAGTATTTTTCAATAGTTTCACTTCCGATATCCTTGTTATCGTCCTGGTAGTCTAAAGGCAAGATCAGATTGCCGGGAATTTCTTCTGCCCATTCAAGACCGATTCTTCCCCCAATAAGAACATAGTCCGCAAGTTCAATAAATCTTGAAACAGTAGGTTTTTTGCTCTCAAGTTTTGCGCCACCTATTATGGCTACTAAAGGTCTTCTGGGGCTATCAATTACCTTGGATAAGTTAGCTACCTCGTCTTCCAGTCTGAAACCTGCATATGAAGGCAGTAATCGTGGGAGTTGCACAATGGAGGCATGATTTCTGTGAGATGTTGAAAAGTTTTCATTAACATACACGTCAGCTTTTCCAGCCAGCTCTTTTGCATAATCAACGGAGTTTTCTTCTTCACGTTTGTCGAATCTTAGGTTTTCCAGGAGCATATAATTTCCGACACCAAGTTTCTCGTCAAAATACAGCTTTAGGCGTTTAGTGCTAAGCTCGTCTACAATCTGTCCCTTTGGGCTCCCGATGTGCCCTCCAAGTATAGGGATTCCGCCTTTTTCCAGAACGTACTTTATAGTGGGAATTAAGTTATCCAGTCGGTATGTTTCAAGAATAGTTCCATTTTCCATAGGAACATCAAGATCAGCAGCAATAAATACTTTAGTGCCTATGTTAATCGGAGCTTCGCGTAGGGATTTCATACTTGATACATTTTAGCACTTTATTATGATTTTTTTGGGATAGGGAAGGTCTAGGCAGCAGCTAAAATTGCCATTTCCACAAGTCTGTTGCTGTAGCCCCATTCATTGTCATACCAGGCAAGTACTTTGACCATATCGCCGTCTACAACTTTGGTCATGCTTAAGTCGCAGATGGCAGAGTAACTTGTGCCTATAACATCGGATGAAACAATCGGTGCGTAAGTAGCGGACATTACATTTTTATATTTCGGATCTTGGGAAGCCTTCATAAGTACCGAATTAACCTCATCTACTGTAGTTTTTTTCTCAACAAGCATGGTTATATCAGAAAGAGAGCCGGTGATAATCGGGACTCTTATGGCAATTCCGTCAAATAGCCCTTCAAGTTCGGGAATGACGGAAGTAGTTGCCTTTGCCGCCCC
>MEWG01000015.1:23694-24780 GCA_001773295.1 candidate division WWE3 bacterium RIFOXYD1_FULL_39_9 | reverse complement strand
CATCCACAATATTTTGTTCAGCAGTAATTGCATGAACAGTCGTCATCATAGATTTTACGATTTTAAAGTTTTCGTGGATTGCCCGTACTACGGGAGAGATGCAATTTGTTGTGCAGGAAGCGTTTGAGATTATATTTTGCCCGAGATATTGTTCGTCGTTAACTCCTAACAAAAAAGTTTGAGTAGTGCCGCCTTTTGTAGGAGCAGAAACCACAACTTTTTTTGCACCGGATTGAATGTGAACAGCTGCGGCGTCATCTTTTGTAAATCTGCCTGTACATTCTAGTACTACGTCTACGCCTAAATCTTTCCAAGGAAGCAGCGCAGGATCTTTTTGTGAAAGCACTTTTACCTTCATCCCGTCAACAACGAGAAAAGTTTCGGCCCCGGCTTCAGAGAAAAACTCGGACTTATTTGCCGCACCGCCTTCCAAAGTTACTTTTTTCCCATCTTCTTCCAGATATAGTTCTTTATTGAAAACACCGTAAGCAGTGTCGTATTTTAATAAATGGGCCAAGATTCGTGGATTTGTTAAGTCGTTTATTGCAACAACCTCAACACCCTTATCGAGCGCTATTTTAAAAGCGGCTCGGCCTATTCTTCCAAAACCATTTATGGCAATTCGGGCAGTCATTATTTATTTAGATTTGAATTTATCCAGCTACGCAGAATTTCTTTTGGCATAGCTCCGACCTTACGGTCTATTTCCTTTTCATCTTTCAAAATGACGAAAGTAGGAATACTTAAAACGCCGAATCTTCCGGCAGTTTCCGGATCGGTTTCAACGTCAATTCGTTTAAATTCCACTTTTCCCTGGAGTTCTTTTTCCAGTTCCTGAAAGATCGGCTCCATTATTTTGCATGGGCCACACCAATCTGCGTAAAAATCAATAAGTTGAATCATAAATTTTGACAATAAATTTGAACTTAGACTATGATAACATAATCCCTGTGAAGAACCATGCACCTACAGGTGACAGCTTCCATCGCTCCTAAATTATTCGGCTATGTATCAAAAAAGGCCCGCAAAAAGAATTTATCCGACTCTATTGTTAGTGGCCTTGTTTATTGGAGCTGTATTTTTATT
>MEWG01000015.1:20428-23538 GCA_001773295.1 candidate division WWE3 bacterium RIFOXYD1_FULL_39_9 | reverse complement strand
CAGCTTCCATCGGAGAAAACAGTATGGGTATTACCGCAGGAGAAGTTTATACAGTGGAAGAGCTGCTCTACGGGCTCATGCTAAATTCCGGTAATGACGCTGCGTATGCGTTGGCAGAGGGTGCTGCAGGGGACGCAGAAGAATTTATTAGGTGGATGAACATAAAAGCAGCGGAACTCGGACTTACTAACACACATTTTTCTGATCCCAGCGGACTGGACGATACCACTGTTAGCACGGCTGTAGATCTAGTTAAATTATCAAGATACGCCATGAAGTTTCCGGCTTTTAGGGAAATTGTGAAAACCGCAGGAATAACTTTGACTTCGGATGAGCACAAATATTTGCCGTTGGAGAATCAGACAAACTTACTTACGACATATCCGGGTGTAAAGGGAATTAAAACAGGCTATACCGAAGAGGCAGGATTGTGTTTAGTAACGTACGCATCAAATAGCAGTAAGGAACTGATCGGCGTTGTGTTAAATAGTATTGATAGAAAAGGGGATATGATATTGATGCTAGATTATGGCTATGCGCAGTACGGAATCACGGTTGAGCACAACTTGCTTTCCCAATTTTAAATCTATTTCTTTTCAATTTTGTCGCCTATTTTGAGTGAATTTTTTTCTGACCAGCCTGCATTTAATTCCAAAACATATCTGGCCGGTGTAGCAGGTTTGTATGAAGGACATGTTTCTTCCAAACATGGAGGAGCATTAGTTTTAATATCCACCACAGTATAATCCGAGTCCAGCCAAATTAAGTCCAAGGGTATAAACGTATTTTTCATCCAATAAGAGTAGTAATCCTCATTTTCGTAAATAAAAAACATTCCCTCGTTTTCACCCAATGTTTTTCTAAACATCAGGCCTTGCATTTTCTCGCTTGGTGAATCCGCGATTTCAGCAGTAACTTCTACACCTGAGACAATAAGTGAGGCTATATTGTGAGAAGCTTCCGGTTTATTGTTCAGAATTGCCAGAAATACCAATAAAATTATAGGGGTGAAGAATAGTGCGGCTAACGCACGTTTATTTTTCATGCTTTTTTCTTACAGAGTTAAATCGAAAAAACCAATTCGGGTTCAAGCTTTTGAAAAATAAAAGATCTTCAAAAATGTCGTAGATGTAATGAATGCTCCAAGACATAAAAAACACTGAAAGTGAGGGACTATCTCTTGTTATGCCCAATACCCAAAAGGATCCCAGTACTATGGCTACTGTCAGCAGATTGTGCGAATAAATACCTGTATTATTTTTATGGTTTTGTTTTATGAAATTAACAAGTGTTCTAATTTG
This sequence comes from candidate division WWE3 bacterium RIFOXYD1_FULL_39_9, assembly GCA_001773295.1. Classification (GTDB taxonomy): domain Bacteria; phylum Patescibacteriota; class WWE3; order UBA101185; family UBA10185; genus OXYD1-FULL-39-9. The sequence continues at coordinate 22,237 of MEWG01000015.1, read as the reverse complement.
TTTAGTTCGAAAATACTGTCGCACAATTTTTGTGTAATCTGATTTCGCGCCGTACCAGGTGAAATATAAAATATGATCAGCATCTGGTAGGAGATTTGCCAACACGCCTAAAAACAGCAACTTGGCACTACTTGCTTCCGGGTAGACGGACTTTATTATGTAGGCACAAAGAATACCCAGAGCTACGTGAATAGTCATGTGGTGGCTCTCGCTCTTACGCCTTAGAAAACTAAAGAATCGATACATTCCAATATTATATCCGAGACCCGCGGAATGATAAAATCTACAAATGGTAATAATCTTTGACTACGATGGTACGATCGCAGATACTATTGGGCTGTTTTTAAAATATGTTTCGCAAAATCTTTCTGAAATTAACAATGTCGACAAGCTTGAAAGTGATGTAAATGAAATTAGAAACCGATCTATTAGAGAAAATTTAGCGTATTACAAAATTTCTTGGTTGAAATTCTTGTGGCTTTACTTTCTTAACAAAAAAAAGATTGAAGATTATGTTGTTAACGCAAAAATTTTTGAAGGGATGCGCGAAGTATTTCAAGAGCTTCAAAATGAAGGACATTCTCAATTTATTTTAACGTCACATTCAGGCAAAAAGGTGCAAAGTTTTCTTGAAAGAAACAACCTTAATTATTTTAAAGTTGTTTATTCGTCATCAAGAATTTTTAGCAAACACAGCTTGCTGGAAAAATTACTTGCAGAAAATAATTTAACTAAAGAAGAGTGTTTATATGTTGGGGATGAGGTTAGAGATATTCAGGCTTGTAAGAAAACAGGAGTAAAAATAATTTCTGTGACATGGGGATTTAACTCAAATGATTTTTTAAAGAAGTACGACCCAGATTTTTTGGCAAATACACCCGCTGATATTTTACAAATAGTTCAACAGATTAACATCAGTAGGGCATGATATTATTGCATCATGTCAGACCTCGATAACGTATTTTCCGGATTAAACGAACAGCAGATCAATGCCGCAAAACATCTTGCAGGACCTGCTCTGGTTGTTGCCGGACCGGGCAGTGGAAAGACCCGCCTACTTACTCACAGAATTGCCTATTTAATAAAGAATCAGGGGATTTCCGAACACAATATTTTGTGCGTAACCTTTACGAATAAAGCAGCAGATGAAATCAAAACACGTGTGGAGGATTTACTTGGATCGCAGACAAAATTAAGCTGGAGCGGAACCTTCCATTCTATTTGCGCGAGAATTTTGCGCATTGACGGAAAAGAAATAGGCATTGGGAATTCTTTTGTAATATACGACAAAGACGATCAATCAGGATTAGTTAAATCTATAATTAAGGACTTTGGGATAGATTCCAAAAAATTCTCGCCAAACGCAGTTTTAGCGGCGATCTCCAGTTCAAAATCCGAGCTTATAAATTCTAGTGAGTACGCTGGTTTTGCCCAAGGCTATTTCCAAAAAACCGTTGCAAACATTTATCCGGAATATCAAAAGAGATTGCGCGATAATCAGGCTTTGGATTTTGATGATCTTTTAGTTTATACAATTATGCTTTTTAATAACGCCCCGGAAGTTTTGGCAAAGTACCAAAGAATCTTCAAATACATTTTGGTAGATGAATATCAAGACACAAACAAAGCACAATATGTTTTAACCAAAATGCTATCTGATTCCCATAGAAACCTTTTTGTAGTTGGTGACATGTCCCAGGCGATTTACAGTTTTAGAGGAGCTGATTTCAGAAACATTTTAAATTTTCAAAACGATTATCCGGACGCAAAAGTCTATAATCTTGAACAGAATTACAGATCAACACAAAC
>MEWG01000015.1:11686-20395 GCA_001773295.1 candidate division WWE3 bacterium RIFOXYD1_FULL_39_9 | reverse complement strand
ACTACACATATTCCATTAGATTTGTGGACTGACAACGGAGATGGGGAAAAGATTTTGATTTTTACAGCCGGCACTGATCGGGAAGAAGCCGAGTTTGTTTCACAAAAAATTTTGGAGGAACGGGCGGAAGGCAAGTCTTATAAAGACATGGCAGTTTTATATAGAACAAATGCGCAGTCGAGAAACATCGAGGAAACGCTAATAAGAAATAACATTCCTTATAGAATCATCGGCGGTCTGCGATTTTATGCGAGAAAAGAAATTAAGGACGTGATCGCTTTTTTGCGGGTAATCTACAATCCCAAAGATACAGTTTCGTGGGAAAGAATTATTAATGTACCGCCAAGAGGGCTTGGGCAAAAATCTGTAGATACTTTAAAAAAATCCGGTTGGGATCTTGCAGAAATAGAAGCTAGAACAAGTTTGCCGTTTATAGAGTGGCGGGAGAAATTAGAAAATATGTCCACATCCGAATTAATGGCAGACGTATTAGAGAAAACCGGATATATCGAGTGGTTAAATGACGGAAGTGACGAAAATAAGCAAAGAATCGAAAATATTTACGAATTAAAATCAGTGGCAGCGCAGTTTGTTGAACTGAAGGATTTTTTGGAAAATGTAGCTTTAATTGAAAGCTCCGATAAACCGGCTAATTCTCAATTGGATGGAGTAACTCTAATGACAATACATGCTTCAAAGGGACTTGAATTTTCCACAGTTTTTTTGGTTGGTATGGAGGAAAAACTTTTTCCGCATGTGCAATCAATGGGCGAATTGGACGAGTTGGAGGAAGAGCGAAGGCTTTGTTATGTTGCAGTGACAAGAGCAAAAGAAAGACTTTTCTTAACTAATGCTACTACCAGATTATATTTTGGAGACCTACAGGCAAACATTCCCAGTAGATTTATTGAAGAAATTCCCGAAAATTTGCGCGCATACTTTGGCGGTTCGGCCCAAAAACGTACAAGACAATTTACAAATGTAGAAGAATATTTGGATGATTTAGAATATAACAGAAAAAATTTTAACTGGAATTAAAATGAAACCATATGTAGTTTATTTACTAGCAGTTCCCGTTTTTATAGCGAAATGCCAGATACTTTATGTGCAAAATCCCGATGTTTTGGGAGTTGCGGATTTTCGACAGGATCGGGTGTACGCTCAGGATAAAGTTAAAATTGAAACCGAATCGAGTTTTGATCAGGAAGAGATTATTGAATCGGACCCAATTCCATTCGAAACAATTTACCAGGATGACGATGAAACAGAATATGGAACTGAAGAGGTGGCCCAAGAAGGAGAAGAGGGTCGGATTGAACGTAAGTATTTAGTTACTTACTGGTTCGAAGAAGAAATTTACAGGAATCTTGTAGAAACAAAAGAATATGAACCGAAAAATGAAATCATAAACAAAGGTACAAAAATAGTTTGGAGAGAAATAGACACTGAAACAGGAACTTATCAGTATTGGTACAAATTAAGAGTGTGGGCAACAAAATATGATGGAAATTGCGACGGTTGCAGGGGACTTACATACAGCGGCACCCCTGTTAGAAAAGGAGTTTGTGCTGTTGATCCTAAAGTTATACCCCTTGGAACAAATTTTTATGTAGTCGGGTACGGAATGTGCCGGAGTGAAGATATAGGCGGTGCAATAAAGGGTAAAAAAGTGGACTTAGGTTATGAGGATGTCACCAAAGGGGAGTGGCGTACAGGCTACACAGACGTCTACCTTCTTACAAATTCTCCGGAAGGCGACGGCGACTTTTATTCACGTTAAAAATACTCCTGTTCTAGACATGATATATAATTACCTTGTGTACGAGGCTAATAAGAGTCTTGGCCAGAATTTTTTGCTGGACCCAATGATTGCCGAAAAGTTAATAGATTTGTTAAATGTGGCCAGCGGAGATGTGGTTGTGGAGATCGGTGCAGGACTTGGTGCGCTTACTCAGCGATTGGCCGATAAAATGGATTACACAGATTTTACTGCTTATGCGCTTGAAATTGATTCGCGATTCATCCCAAAACTGCAAGCAATGTTTGTAACCCGTCAAAAGCTTTTTGTTGAAGAGACAGATGTTCTAAAGTGGTTGCCGGAATTTGAAACCGAAAAGCCGCTAAAAATTTTAGGGGCGCTTCCTTTTTATATTACTTCGCCAATTATTCACACAATTGTAAAAATGAAAGTTAGGCCGCAGACGGTAGTTTTGGTGGTGCAAAAGGAAGTTGGTCAAAAGCTCGCTAGATCGGCTCCGGACTCTTCGTATTTGTCAGTATTTGTTCAGACTTTTTTTAATGTCGAGTATGTTGGTGATATACCTCGTGATCAGTTTGATCCCAAACCGAACGTAGACGGTGGTATTCTGCTGTTAACTAAACGTGCTGATGCCGATTCGACAACAGACCTTAGAAAATATGAGGGCTTTCTTCATAGAGGATTTGCCAACCCGAGAAAAATGTTGAACAAGGCATTTTCTAAGGAGGATTTGACTAACGCAGGAATTGATCCTACATTAAGACCCGAAGCACTAGACTGTGACCGATGGTTTGCTTTTTACCGACACATGCAAAGCCACGGCGACGGCCTGCAATAAGAAGATGAAACTAAGTGTAATCATTCCAACACTGAATGAAGAAAATTACATAGGTCTTTTGTTAGATTGTCTGGTAAACCAGACCTTAAAGGATTTTGAAGTAATCATTGTTGATGGTAATTCTTCTGACGGAACCAAGGACAAGGCGCTTCAGTTTCAGGGATTGTTGGATATTAAGTTTATAAATGCAGGAAAAAGAGGGGTGGCATACCAACGTAATTTAGGCGAGCAGCACGCTAATACCGGGCATCTGTTGTATATGGATGCCGATGGTTATGTAGAAGATTCCTTTTTAGAAAAAATTTATAAGTTTATAAGAACACATCAAGATGTAGACGTGTTGACTACGTGGGTATCGCCGATTTCCGAAAAGAAACGTGACAAGTTCCTGTTTTATGCGTACAACCAGTTTTATCTAGACGTCGTAAAGCACTGGAGACCCGCCGGCGGCGGAGCTTTTATTTATGTGAAGCGTAAACCTTTTAGAGAAGTCGGAGGGTTTGATGAAAAAATAGTACTTGCCGAGGATCACGACTTAATAGACAGGATGCACAAAAAGGGATTTAAGTACCATTTGTTGAAACGTCCGGACATCAAAACATCAGTAAGAAGGTTGGAAAAACAAGGTCGAATTAAATACATTTGGGATTTAAGCCGAAGCGCGATTTATATTCATCTGGTAGGTACTATTCAGGATTACAATATCTTTAAATATGCGATGGAAGGCGGCTCCGTGTATGAAAGCGTGTCCCACTTAACCAAGATTGACCTTTTGAAAAACTTGAAGGAGAGAAAAGTTCGGGGCCCGGTTTCACCAAATAAAGATAATCTTTGAATGGTAGATTCCGAACCCCACACCGGAGCGGAAAAACCATTCCGGTTGAACTCTCTCTTGCCCCCGTCCTATTCGGACGAGAAATATATTAATTTAGTTAAAAATATCCTATAACGCCCTGTGCGTCAATGTTATACTCTGACCATGCCAGAACACATTGTCCAGTCGCAGGATTGGGCAGATTTCAAAAATGCATATGGTACTTCTGCAGTGACTGCCGGTGGGGTAGTTTACACAAAACACAAGATACCATTCTCAAATTCATATTTTGCATACAGCCCGAAAGTTGATCCTTCTGTAATAGATTTTGAAGCGGTAAAAACCTCCTTGGAGGTAAATGACTGTATAAACATAAATTTCGATGTTCCAAATATTCTTAAAGGCACGGAAGAAGAACAAAAAGCATTAATAAAATTTAATGAGCATAGCTGTGAACTTGCCCCAAGAGATCAGTTCGCAAAGTCAAATGTTATTCTGGATCTAACTAAATCCGAAGAGGAACTACTTTCCAATTTACATACCAAACACCGATACAACATGCGTTACGCAATAAAAAAAGGTGTAACTGTCAAGACAGCGGAAACACAAGATGACTTCGATGTTTTTTATGATTTATTCAAAAGTACATCAATTAGGCAAAAATATTTTGTAAGACCAAAAATTTATTATCAAAAAATCTGGGAAATGTTCGGCAAGAAGAATGCTTCAAAAATTCTTACATCTTATTATGAGGGAAAACCTCTAGCCTCGTGGATGCTTCTGACACACAAAGATATTTTATATTACCCATACGGCGGCTCGTCCGAAGAGTTTAAGAATATGCACGGAAGTACGGTTGTAGGATGGGAGGCTATTTTATTGGGCAAGAAACTAGGCTGTCATACCTTTGATATGTGGGGAGCCTCCGAAAACATCGATGATACGGAGGATCCGTGGTGGGGTTTTACGAATTTTAAACTTAGGTTCGGAGGAACTTACGTTAAGTATATGGACTCGTATGATTACGTACTGAATTCTTCGATGTATAAAATGTTTACAACTGCTAATACACTGAGATGGAAATTATTACGGGTGATTAAATGATTCAAATTAACGATGTTCGACAGGGGAATCAGTGGGCGGAATATTTAAAAAAGATCGGATGGAGTGTTGCCGAGACTTCATTTGGCGTCAAAATTCTTTATCGAAAAAGTATTGTTGGTTCCCTTGTAAAAATCCAAAGGACTCCTCCATTAAGTGAAGACAATCTTAAAGAAATAGAAAAGATTTGTCTTGAGAAAAAAGCTGCATTTATAAAAATTGAACCCGGTATAGATCAGGACGAGGAAATTCTGAAAAAATCAGGGTATGTAGTAAGTTATTTTCCAATGGTTCCTTCTGCAACTATTTTTATAAATTTGGAGTTATCCGAAGAAGAGCTATGGAAAAATGTTTCCAAGAGTGGAAAATATTCCATACATCGCGCGGAGAGGGAAGGGGCTCGGGTTGAGATATATAAAAATCCTGATGCAGAAAAATTTGATATCTACTACAAAATATTAAGTGAAACCGGCAAGTTAAAAAAATTCTATGTTCCTCCGATTAGCCAATTAAAAAAGATGCACGAGGCTTTCGGCGACCAGGGGCATCTGGCGATAGTTTACGAAAAAGATGGTACGCCTTTGGGTACGAAGTATTACATTTGCAACAAAGATTGCGCATTGTATGTAAACGGCGGAACTTCGGGTCAGGGGAGAGGTACAAAGTCCGGTTATTTATTATTATGGAAATCCATTTTGTACTTAAAAGCTCAAGGATATAAAGTTTTTGATTTAGAAGGCAAAGACGATTCGAGATTTCCAAATTTTACAAAAGATTGGGAGGGTTTCTCGTACTTTAAGGAAAAATTTGGCGGCGAAGAAGTTTTAATGCCTTACCCTCATATAAAGTATTTTAGTCCGGTGATTAAGACAATGGTAAAGCTGACCGGCATGGGACTTTGAGCTCCCAGTACTTCATTTAAAATGAAACAGACTCCTTGAATTGCAGTGAACGCAAGAAGTCTGTTTGTACTCTCCCCCAGTTGTCAGATTTATACCCCCTATAGAAATTTTGTAATTACGGTTGACAGTATTAAGCAAGCGCCCACGATGCCAAAGAACGCGGCCCCACCTTTTTCTTTTCTGTCGTGGTGGTAAATTGTTGCGCCAATCAGGATCATGAACGCTCCAACAGCAGCCACGATCTGTAGTGTAATTTTGCTCACGTCTGGAAAAAACAAGGTCCAACCGGTCGCAAACATAAATACTGTAATCTGCGCAATTTGTTTGATATGGTACTCAAAAATGTCATGCAGGGTTTTCATTTTTTCCTCGCTTTTTCAAGGGGTTGTTTAGATGTTCAGTATTATACCTCAGGCTTTAATTAATGAAAAATTGCAAAAGCTTATGTGAACAGGTGTTGTTACTGCAGAAAATCTACCCTTTATAAGCAAATGGACAGATGTCTTTATAGTCGCACCACGTGCAATGCATTCCCGGGGTTGCTTCGTAATCGCCGGATTTAATTTTTTCGACGACATTAACAATTTCCCGTTTTGTTTCAGCTAATTCCGATGGCGTGTGCGTTGTCGACAGCTTTACACCTTCTTCTACAAAATAGAGACTTAAAACTTTTGGATTTAATTTCAGTGCTTCGGTAGCAGCTATAGCGTACAAGGCTAACTGTCTGTCCTTATCAACTTCTTTTTGAGTCTTGGTTCCGCCGGTTTTGTAATCAATAATTTCAACGCCATCCTCATATTCGTCAATGCGGTCGATTCTTCCTCTAAACTGAACCCCAGCAATGTTTATATTGAACCACTTTTCCAGCGCTACATGTTTTACCTTTTCATCCTTGTGTTTGTTGAAATATCTTTCCAAGAGTTCTTTACCGTTTTCAAACCGAATTTTTCTATGCTCCTCGTTTAGATATCCCAGCGGTTGCCAATTATTTTCATATGCCGACATTAGTTCTTCCAATGTAATCTCTTTGTTAAACATTAATTTAGTGTGGAAGTCCCGCAAACTGTCGTGAATTGTTGTTCCAAAACTTAATGCCGAACTTGGCAAAGAAGGCAGTTTCAGTAAATGGCGGTACTTATATTGCAAAGGACAAGTTATATAAGTTTCAACTGCCGAAAAACTTAAAGATTCGGGTGCGGACGTACTAATCTTAATTGCAGCAGGATCTCTGAAACCTGAATTTGGTCCAAATAAAGTATTTGTACTTTCTTGTTTCTTTGCACTCTCAAAGATCTCAGATGTTAGGTCGGTTTCATTTAAAAATCCGCTTGGAGTTTTATCCCGTTTACCTCCGTAATCTTTTCCATAAGTCATGTAAAGATATTTTTTGGCTCGGGTCATTCCTACGTAAAACAATCTTCTTTCCTCTTGTATATGTTCGTCACCGGTCGGCAGAGTTTCTTTTATCAGCTCATCTGGAATAGCAATAGCTTCAGAACGATTTCGCGTAGGAAATCTGTCAGAAACAAGATTAACCATAAAGACAACCGGAAATTCCAAACCCTTAGAGGCGTGAGTTGTAAGCAGATTAACTGTGTCGATATCTTCTATTTCCGCCTGTGCAGGATTATCGCCGGCTTCAATAATTAACTCCAGATACTCTACAAAATTTAATAAAGTCGGGAACTCTTTATTTTCCTGATGAAATTCCACCTCAAACTTTTTAACTATATCCAAAAACAAATTCAGATTATTTATTGCAAGTTGATTTTCAATAGTTTCTTCATTTAGAAATTGATCCAGATAGCTGATCGAATTAACGGCAGAGTACACAAATTCCACAGGTGTCATTTTGGTAAGGTTTTTTTGGAAGTCAGAAAGGCGTTCGCAAAAGTTTTCAATGGCTGCGTTAGAAGATTTTTTTACCGTGTCCCACATTTCTTCACGATTCATTCTGGCACGCGCAAGTACCGCTGCAATTTCTGTGTAAGGTATTTGTAAAGTTGTAATGTTTAGGGTTCTGTATAAACTGATCGGATCGTATGGATTCAGAATAGTTTTTAACAACGCAAAAATATCTCTAATCTCATCTCTGTCGTATAACCCTCGATTTCCCACCAATTGGTACGGTATTCCTTTTTGGCGAAGACCTAACACAAAAGGTTCTAGGTGGCTGTTAGCTCTGGCCAAAATTGCAAAATCCTTATATGTGTACTCAGGTTCTTTTGCGAGTACTTCAAGTATTTTTGAAATTACAAAATCTACTTCATTTTCTAAAGTATCAGTCGCGATAATTTCAGGACTCGCTCCTTTTACATCTATTTCACTCACAAGTTTTTTTGAAATTCCTAGCTTTGACTCAAGAGTGTCCGGATTGTTGTTTTGAATAAGCTTGTACGCCGGATCTAACACTTTTTGAGACGATCGGTAGTTTTGTAAAAGTGTAATCATTTCAGCTTCGGGATAGTCCTTCATAAATTCCAGAATATTTGATACCGCAGCGCCCCTAAATTTATAGATAGATTGAGAGTCGTCGCCGACAGCAATTAAACTTCGCTTACCCATTTTCTCCGGGCTTAAGAGTTTTACCAAAAGATATTGTGCATAGTTTGTGTCTTGAAACTCATCTACCAGCACATGTTTAAATTGTTCCTGATATTTTTTAAGTAAAGACGGTCTGCTTGTGAAAAGTTTTATGCACCAATAAATTAAATCTCCAAAGTCCAGACGAGATTTATCGATTTTTAATTTTGTATACCTCTCGTACATGTGCACCAATTCGGACCATCTTTGAAGCTCGTCATCATCAAACGATTTTTTTGTTTTTTCTACGTAATCCTTTAAATCCTGCGCAGAAATATTCTCATCTTGAAGTCTTGAGATAAATTTCAGAACATCCGAAATAAATTTTGTCGGATTTCCCAAAGGTCTAAAATAGTTAATCTCCATTCTGAAGAGTTCTTTTCTAAGTAGGAGCCACTGTTCAGGTCCTGAGAGAATTTTATAGTTTGGGTCAAGTCCGATTTCTATTCCTTCGGCTTTTAATATTCGATCTGCAAAGGAGTGAAATGTATAAACCCACGGCTCTTCATAGCCTAACGGCATTACATCACCGATTCTTTCCAGCATTTCTCCGGCGGCCTTTTCAGTAAAGGTAAGCGCAAGGATTTCCTGAGGTTTTACGTTTTTTTCTTGGACAAGATATCTGATTCTTTCGGTAATAACTTTTGTCTTTCCCGTTCCTGCCCCGGCAACTACCAGTAGAGGACCTTGTGCATGTGCGACGGCCTTTTTT
>MEWG01000015.1:11488-11652 GCA_001773295.1 candidate division WWE3 bacterium RIFOXYD1_FULL_39_9 | reverse complement strand
GCATGTGCAGGTTATTATAAACTCATTTGCGGCTATCCGGAAAGTATCCTATAATACGTGACATCAAACAATCCTAAGAAAAAGGAGGCATATGGTAGAAGAAGCTTTGGCCGGTCTCGGTGTCACAGTAGTTTTGATTGTTGTGGCCTGGTGGGTAGTGAGTA
>MEWG01000015.1:9205-11474 GCA_001773295.1 candidate division WWE3 bacterium RIFOXYD1_FULL_39_9 | reverse complement strand
CCCGCCACAGTAGTTCCGCGCCCGGATCGAATAAAAAGGAGAGTGCTGTATGAAGTAATGCTGAGATCCGCTTTTTCATAAAAAAAGCTCAAAAGCACGCACGCGTTCCACACTAAGCACCCTGCAGACAACGCTAACAGCGTACCGAGAAATTCTCGAGTCTACAGGGTGCCCTTTTTTTAAAATCCAGAACTCAGGGTAATCAAAAATTCTAAATCTCGTCGTCTGTGTCGGGTGCATCCAGCAGAGGCTGCTGTTCTGCTTGACCAAGTGCCTGTACACCTTCAATCTTGCCAAAGAGTCTCATAAATTTAACTTTAACTTTATCCATAGATTTATAAGTGTCTGAAATGTGGCCCTCTAAAACCCCAAGGTCGCCGTTAAACTTTTCGGCTTCGAGCCTAATGCCCGCTAGAGATTTTAGAATCTCACCGGCATGTTTTTGTAACTCCTGTTGTTGGAACGCAATTAACAAAACTCTCAAAAAATACGAAATTGTATTTGGTGAGGCCAGTACTACGTTTTTCTGTCTTGCATACTCGTCAATTTCCGGTGTATTAACAATAAGCTCGTAATAAATATTTTCGGAAGGAATGTACATAATTGCCTGTTCGCTAGTTCCTTCTTCCGGCAAAATATATTTTGAAGTTTCATCAACTCTTCTTTTTACATCAGCAACAAAAGTTTTTTTCAATCTGTCCCTTTGATCCTGTGCATCAGCGGTAAGCATTGCTTTAAAATTCTCGGCCGAGAACTTAGCGTCAATTGGAATTATCCCTTTATCTGTAAAAACAGCAGCGTCGCATTTTGTTCCGTCTTTAAAAGAATATTGAGTTTTAAATCTATCGTTTGGAAGTGAGTTTGCCAAAATATCATAAAGCAGTTGTTCACCTAAACCACCTCTGAGCTTTGGAGATTTTAGAATGTTACTCAAATCTTTGATGTCGGTTCCAAATTCCTGAATACCTCCGATCTGTTTTTGTACGTTTCGTATTACTTCAGATGCGTTATCGAGTCTTTCCCAAATCAGTTTTGTCTGTTGGTTCATTGCCAATCTTTGACTCTGCATTTGTTCCTCGATCGTTGTTCGTTGTTCTTTAAGTTGTTTTTCCAAAACATCCGAATTCTTGTCTACTGAGCCCTTCATTTCTTTGAGCCATTCCATCAAAACGCTATTCTCATCATTTTTAAGAGTACCTTGTAATTTTTTAATTTGGGAAGTAACAAGATATACAACCACACCGCCAACAACTATGAATAAGACCGCTATAAAAATAAAAGTTTCAAATGTAATCATACGGATATTCTACCAAAACAATGATAATATCTTACTATGCCAAGGTTCTTCTACGCGCTTGTGTTTTCCAGCCTTATAGTTTGGACATGTTTAATTTTTGTAGGGAGCACCTATGCTCCGGATACCATTGTCACTATTCTGATGTTTTTGATTTTAGTGTTTTTTGCGCTGGGACTAACTTTTTCTACTTTTATATTTTTAGTATTTCGTAGACAGCGCCTTGAGTTATCAGGATCTAAACGTGTTTCGGTAAGAAGTTTAAAATATGGTTTTTTTCTTGGGTTTTGGGCGACCGGAACTTTGGGATTAAAAGCTTTCGAATTAATTACACCTGTTAATTACGGGCTGTATCTGATATTTTGCTTATTAATCTATTTCCAGTTAAAAAGTTTAAGGGTTTAGACAAAATGTTAATCGACTCGCATTGTCATTTAAAGCATGAAAAGTATTCCAAAACTCAGGCAGTTTTGGTAGACGAAGCAAAAGCCGAAGGCGTTACTAAGTTAATCGATATAGGTACATCAATTAAAGATAATTTGGTATGTATGAAGAATGCCGAAGAGTTCGATGGTGTGTATGCAACTGTTGCAATATATCCGCATGAAAATATGTCGATGCAGGTGCCTGATTTAATGGCTGAACTAAGAAAACAAGCTACTGCCAGCAAGAAAATAGTGGCAATCGGTGAGTGCGGAATAGATATAAGTAACTGGCAGGGCGGACGACCAAAAGAAGAGCAAATAATATTATTTGAAGAACAAATTAAGCTGGCAGTTGAACTGAATTTACCGTTAATTATCCACAATCGGGGAGGAGATGAAATTATTTTGAAGCTTTTGCAAAAATACCAAGGTCAAGGTTTAAGAGGAGTTTCACACTGTTTTGTATCGACATGGGAATTTGCGCAGGAACTTTTGAAACTTAACTTTTTACTTTCGTTTGCCTGCAGTATAACTTATCCGTCCAACAGAA
>MEWG01000015.1:0-9197 GCA_001773295.1 candidate division WWE3 bacterium RIFOXYD1_FULL_39_9 | reverse complement strand
GAGACGATCAAACAGGTACCGGACGACAAGTTTTTAGTGGAAACCGATGCTCCTTATCTGCCGCCTCAATCCATGAGAGGGACAGTAAATGAGCCCAAGAACGTTGTATATGCTGCACGAAAGATAGCTGAGGTTAAAGGCATCTCATTTGAAAAGGCCTGCGAATTGTCCTATAGTAACACCTGCAAACTGTTCGGTATTAACTAGTAATTTAATATAAACTAATAATATGCTCGCAAGATTTGTAATTAAATATGACCGCCAGGTACACCGCTTCTTAGAGCTGTCACTAGGCTCTTTAACCTGGGCTCTTTTAAGCTCGCCGATTTGGCTCGGTGTTTTGTATCCGCCGGCAATTGTGTACCTTCTAACTTTCTTTACCGTTTATTGGTCATTTATGGCATTTAGACATACTTTGGGAATGTATGCAGGGTACAGACACTACATGAGAGAAATGAAGACTAATTGGCTCGATGAGTGCAACAAACTTGATTTTGCGGAACTTCCCGATAAACCTACACTTCCGCCCGATTTATCCAGTCTTAGACATGTATTTTTGATTCCGGTTTACAGCGAACCGGAAGGTGTTCTGCGCGATACTTTGGGAAGTCTTTTTAATCAGACATTTCCTACTGAGCAGGTGGCGTTGGTTTTTGCCGTAGAAGAAAAATACTCTCAGGTTGTTGTAGAGAATATTTACAAAATTATCGGCGAATCAGGTAAGAAATTTTATAAAGTTATGCATTATGTTCACCCATCAGGAATACCGGGGGAGGCAATTGGCGCAGCGGCAGCAAACAGGACTTGGGGCGCGAGACATGCAGTAGATGAGTTGAGAAACAGCGGCGAAAACTTGAGAAATTATATTTTTAGTACAATCGATGCCGACCACGTATTAAATGAACAATATATCGCACGTTTAACTCATTTGTATTTAACAACAGACAATAGAGACTATCATTATTTTTCTACCGCAGTGCATTTGTTTAACAATAATTTGTGGCGTGTTCCAGCAATGATGAGAATAGAAGCAAATGCAGTTACATTAGGCAGCCTGTCCGACTGGTCGGTTTCTAACAGAGAATTTAAAGATACTTTTTCATCCTACTCATCTTCTTTACAGACATTAATTGACGCAGATTTTTGGGACGTGACCTTGGGAGTGGACGACACCATTTTTTATTGGAGAGCGTTTTTTGCACGTAACGGAAATTTTGACGGAGTTCCTCACTACATCCCTTACTCAGCAGATGCGGTTGAAGGAAAAAACTTTGTCGATTCACACATTCGTTTGTACAGGCAACTTTTAAGATGGGGTTGGGGAGCAATAGACTTTCCGCTTTCAGTAAAAGAATTTTTGAAAAACGACAAAATTGCTACCACCAAAAAGATAAAGTGGGTAATTAAACACATTGAAAAAAGAGTAATCCTAATCAATATTGTTTTCTTGATTACGTTTGGTTTCGGAATGGTTACGTTGGTAAATCCCTACGTCAAGCAATCTAATTTCGCATACAGCCTCCCAAATCTAATGAGCATTATTTTAACAATTACCTTGATCTTTCTGATTCCCGGAACATATTTTAGACACAAATTTACAAAGCCAATTCCTAAAAACTGGTCGTTGTGGAGAAGATTTTTGGTTTTACTCGAGGGTCCGCTTATTATTTTAAACTTGCTGACATTTTCATTCTTCCCGTGGATTGAGGCGCAAACTAGGATGATGTTTGGAAAGAAACTAAAAGATTTGTACCATACCCCCAAAGTCAGATGAGAATCTTATGAACCTTATTAAAAAATTTCTTAAAAATAACTACCTTTCTAAGTTTCATGTTCAAACCAGAGCGTTCTCTTTTGTATTACTAAATATTGTTTTAATTTTATTCCAAATAATTTATATCGGATTGCGCTATAAATATTTGAATTCTTCAATACCCTTTTGGTACGTGATGCCTTGGGGAGATGCTCAACTCGCACCGGCAAATGCAATTTATTTATTGCCGTTAATTTCTGCAGTTGTGCTTATTGCCGGTGCGGTACTTAATTATTTGCTTGGCAGATATTACATTAGATACTCTTCGGAAGTTGTAGGTATTTTTGCAACATTTTCGGTTTTATTTTTAACGTACTCGCTTGTCAGAATTATTGTTACTTCTTCAACTCCTTTTGAGCCGCTAATTAATCCGGCTTTGCTAGGGCTTGCCTTGCCGTTTGCGTTAGCATTTAGTCTGGCCTATTTTGTTATTCCCCAATTTATTGAATTTGCTAAAGAAAGAGGTTTAGTTACAAATCCCGGGTTGCATACGCATCCGGCAATGATTTTAACAAAACCTTCGGTGCGCGGTGCGGGGTTTGTGTATGCGATTTTATTTTTGTTATTGGCAATTATTTTTATTGGATTTCCAAAACACTTGATCGGATTTTATATCGCAATTTTTATGCTCGGTATTTTAGGAATCGTTGACGATTATCAAAACACTCACCAACGTTCGGTATTTAGGATTTTGGAAAATCCCTTTTTAAGATTATTTTTATTGTTTTGTGGAGTTTCAGTTGTCGTTTTATCCGGTATTCAAATTGGTTTTGTAAGCAACCCTATTGCCGGAGGAACCTTTGATCTGCTTAATCTTACTGTTAAATTTGGTAATCACATCATACCGGTGATTGCAGATATTATTACCGTGGTCTGGATTGTATGGGTGCTTAATTTATTATCATGGTCAAACGGTATCGACGGTCAATACAGTGGAATCATCGGACTTGCGTCTTTGTTTATAGGTATTTTGGCCCTGAGGTTTGCACCTCTTGAAACAATACATACTCAAGTCGCAGTTCTAGCCGCAATTAGTGCTGGCATAGCTTTTGGTTTTACTAAAAAAACCTGGTTCCCGTCTAGTATTATGTGGGGATTTGGTGCGATGTCTGCAGGACTCGTTTTGGCAGTACTTTCTATTTTGATTAGAACCAAAATTATAACTTCGGTAATCTTTTTGCTAATTCCGTTTCTGGATGCCTCGGTCACTATCATTAGAAGAATAATACAAAAGAAAAATCCTCTAACCGGCGACAGAGGACATTTGCACCATCTTTTATTGGACAGAGGTTGGAGTGTTCCCAGGATTGCACTTTTTTATTGGACGACCACGGCGGCATTTGGAGTAATTGGCTTAATTTCGTCAGAGAAATATGTTGTACAAGTCCTCTTAACGCTTGGCGGAATAGTAGCTTTTTTTATTGTGTTAATGAATTTGAGATCACTAAAAAAGCAAAAACAGTTATAAGAACCTGAGTTAACAGCCCCCAAAAGATAGGAGCCTGAAATTGCAATCTCGATTGAATTTTTCCAATCACAACAGAAATAATATTTGGCTTTTGTGTAAACATAAGAGGTGCCGCTAGCGCATCCGGCAATACTGCTGCCACTCCACACAGAAACATATTTAATGCCAGAGAAGTATTTCCCACAACCCACAGTGCGTATAAGGTAAAAAACATCCCTACAGCTACACCAAGTCCAAGATCGGCCATAACAGCGATCGGGCGCCAACCTACACGCCTCTGCTCATCAGTTGTATTAGAATAAAAATCCCAATGTGGGACCAGATCGCCCATAAAGTGCATTACAAATGAAAGCGGAACTGCAATACCGGGGTTTGAAATCGAAGCTCCTATAGCTAAACCGACCATAGTATGTGGTGTGAGTAACATGCAATCAAGAATACTATATATTTTTCTTTGCGTAAATTTTTGAACATTCCATAATATTTAATTTTCATTAACATATTCACAGGCAAACTTATACATAGTGTTTATTAAGAGGTCTGCCGTGCGAATATTATTAATCGAAGATAAAGCGGAGTATCTGGACACTTTTATAACCGAAATTGAAAAACAATATGTGGTAGACGTGGCCTATAACACTATCGAAGGTTCGTACCTTTCTTCTGTAAACGACTACGATGTGATCGTTGTAGATACGGGACTTCCGGATGTAGATCCAGTAAGTTTATGTAAAGACGCAAGATCCTCAAAGATTGAAAGCCCAATTTTACTTTTAGCAGATAAGACTAATTTTGAATATAAAGTGGAATCCTTGGAGGCAGGTGCAGATGCATTAATGTATAAACCAATAAATGTAAAAGAATTATCTGCGCAAGTCGGTGCGTTAATAAGAAGAAGCAACAAGCTATCGACCCAAACAATTGATGTTAAAAATTTTAAATTAGATTTGTGTAATAAATCTGTTTTTTATCTAGGACAACCCATCTCACTTAGAAGAAAAGAGTACGATATTTTGGAATATCTTGTTGTGAATATAAATAAAACTGTTTCCAAAGAAAAATTACTCGAACACGTATGGAGTGAGGGGATTTATATGGAGTCAAATACCTTGGAAGTGCACGTTAGAAACTTGCGATTGGTTTTAAAACGTTTTTACGCTGAAGAATTGATCGTAACTTTACGAGGCTACGGTTACAGGATTGAAAGTTAGTTGCTCAGAAACTTTACAGGCGCTCGAGTTTCTAAATAATTAGAAGTTCGAACGCCTGTTTTGACAAATTTGGTTATCCTTGTGCAGGACCGCCAAAGGTGTCGGGTCTCTCCGGTTGCGAAATTTTCTTGAGCATCGCCGTGCCTTCAATGTACCGAGTGGTATCAGGGTTAAACATGAAAATTTCGACCCCGACGAGACTCATTTCTATTGATGCTAGGACCGCGTCGCTGAGCTCATCGTGTACTAGGATCCGACCTTTACGCGAGAGTTGGAGCTCCGTCACCACCCCGTACTCAATTGTCACACTGCCCACATCACCAAATCTAAGCAATGTTTTGTGATTGCCCCCACCGATGATATCCGGCTGCGGCAGATCCGGTGAGTAAACCACAACCGCATCTTGAATTGTAATGCTGTTCATTTTCTCCTCCGGTTCTAGCGCACTTCGCCGTACTTGATCCGCTGGCTGCATGTGATTACTACCGGGACATTGTCTGCAACCTTATGGAGGTTGTATATAGTTGGACATAGCTCCGTTTTAGGAACTGCACCGGGGTGGCTCTCGATCATGATCGTGCCGTAAACATAATCTACACTGTCGGCCACATATATTCCTGCCACAGGTCCTGCAGTTACGACTATCCGAGTCTGGCGGTCCGGGCCTGTCAATGGGTCTTTTGGACCGGCTGTGAAGCCATCATAGAAAAGTTCCTTTTCGGCGAAAATGCCCTTGTTTTGAATCAAAAAGAACCTAGCCATGCATTTACCTTCCTTTCATATTGTTTTATTTGGTTGCCGAAATTATATGCCCTATAGCATCTTCAGTCAATTTGAACGTATAGACCGAAATAGCTACAAAACAGGTCTCTTGGTAAAATGTCTTAACATCCAAAAGAAGAAAAAAAGAAAGGAGGAAGGCATGAAAAGGTACAAGAAAAGCCAAAATCTTCCCGGCTCACGTCGGAAGGCTGTACCGAAGTTCCCGCGGTGTGCCGAGTGTGTTCAGGCAGAAGATATGATTGCAGGCAGGGCATCAGAATCATGGATGAAATCCATAAGCTGGGCCTGGGATCACATCCAGAACTGTAGGACACCTTACGCTGCTACGGCACGCAAGAAACTTCGATCCGCATCATCAACAGTTCCTTTGAAGTAGAGGTAGAGATGGGAAGTTTTTGGTCAAACCAAGAATGGGCAGACAGACATAATTTGGTCAATCCAAACTGTCTGCTCATTTCTTCCCCAGCTCACTTAATGTTGTGAAAATCACCAAAACCTAATAATATTCTATTTGTAATGATAAATATGCTGTATCAAATAATCCGCACAGCTCGTCCGAGACAGTGGCTTAAGAATTTCAGTCTTTTTGCGGCCGCGTTATTCTCCGGAAGACTTCTGATGGAATCTGTTCTGCTCTCAAGTTTAGACGCTTTTATCGCATTTTGTGCTATTTCATCCGGAGCCTATTTTATTAACGATATCATCGATGCTCCCAAAGACAGACAACACCCGATAAAGAAAAATAGACCAATCGCATCCGGAAAACTTCCGGAGTGGGTAGCTTGGATTGTTGCCCTCGCGTTAATAGCATGGGCGATATTCTTCTCTACAAGTAATATCGGTTCGTACTTTACTCTGATTCTTGTCGTCTATATTTTGATGCAAATTTCGTATTCTTTGTACTTTAGGAACGTAATTATTATGGACTCGCTCGTAGTCGCATCAGGATTTGTTCTTAGAGTTTTAGCAGGAGGTCTTGCTTCCAACACCTCAATATCCGCTTGGCTTGCACTAACTACAATTGGAATCTCTTTACTTTTGGCATTTGGAAAAAGACGATCAGAAAAAACAATCGTTGCAAAGTTTTCCGGAGATACTGATTCCGCAACGCGTAAAACTCTGCGCCATTACCCGGATAATTTACTGGACAGCATGATTTCCATGGCGGCTACTTACACAATAATTACTTACTCCCTTTTTACGTTTCAAGCGTCACCTCAATATGTAAGCAACGAGCTTTTGACAATACTCCCTTCAATTTTAAGAAGTCCTAAATGGATGATGCTTACCATACCTTTGGTTATATACGGAGTTGCGCGTTATTTATATATTATTTATGAAAAAGGGGAGGGAGAATCTCCTGAAAGAGTTTTGCTTTCGGATAAACCTTTGTTGTTTACAGTCGTACTTTGGGGAGTTCTTGCAATGGCGATCACTTACCTTATTCCGGGCGGTGCAGAGTAACTCTACTGTTCTAATTGTTCCATCTCGTCTGATTCTGTTGTTTCCGTCACCACATCATTCATCGGTTCTGTTACTTGCCTTGTATTTGTGTTTTTTACTTCTATAGTTGGTTCTTTACGTATATCCTGAGTAGACAGAACTGTCTGATTCGGAATATTAACTGACATCATACCAAACGAACCTACAGGAATTATTAGCATTCCCAAAAGAACGATAAGCAGCATGGCGTCAAAGATTACTTTCGTAAATTTACTCATATTAGATGCGACTCCCTTCTGTCTTCCAAAAATTCTGCGGTGTCATCGTAAGCAGCTTCTCCGCTTTTTCTCATCTGAAGCTCGCTTTCCACGTCTAAAATTAATAGTACCGTGGAAATAAGAGTTAATGTAATGGAGGCGAAGAAAACCCATGGGTACATAAGCTTAAACATGTACATGAACCCCGTTACCAATGATATTAGGTACGAATATGAGAGCCAAATTGAGCCCTGTGAGTACAAATCGAACGAAGATTGTATAAATGAAGACAACCTAAGTGTAAAAAGTTTTGCAGTCATGCTTGGCGTAATATGCGATTCATGAAAAAGATAAGATTTAAGTAAAATATAAAGTAATCCCACAGTTAAAACTACGATCATCACAAATGTCGAATAGGAATTAACCAGAAGATAATCTTCCGGAGAGTTAAAAGTAAATCCGCCGCCGCTAATTCTAAATTGGATATCAAAAATTCTGGAAACAGCTACAACTGAAATAAGCCGAGTTGAAATCAGCAGAATCGCAGGCGTTATTGATTGATCTACAAGCTTAACTAGTATTCTTGAAAACACTACTACCTAAGCCTGCCATTATTTAGGCAGGTAACTATGTACTAAGTACATTATAATACTAGCATGAAAGATTTGAAGATACTCCAAAATGTTATCAGCAATAGATATTTCTACAGTTTTGCATTTTTGTTTTTCTTTACACCTTTAATATTTTCCAGAAGTACAAACGAGTTGTTCGAGTTCCCGAAAATGTTTTTTGTTTACATAATAGGTGTGTTGATTCTGGGCATGTTTGTCTTGGAGAAGTTTTTAAGTAATTCTAAACCCAAAAGCATGTCTCTGATCCCGCTCTTATTTTTGGCAAGCTTTATTGTATCGACATTACTTTCTTCACATCTTTACACATCTGTTTGGGGATATTACACCAGGTTTAATGACGGATTACTTTCAGTACTGATCTGCGCCGCAATGTATTTGATTGCAAAGGACACTTTATCTACAGATCAGTTGGATAAGATTTTCAAAATCTCAATTGTCAGTTTAATTCCCATAGGCTTACTCGGAGTTTCCCAGCACTTTGGATTGAGGTTTTTGTGGGGCGGGCCTGCAGTAGATAGAGTTTTTTCTACTTTCGGACAGCCTAATTGGATGGCACAGTATATTGTGCTTCTTCTTCCCTTGTGTGTTTACTACTTTGTGACTAGCAGCACTTCTTGGAATCGGACAGTTTTATGGTTTTTTTCGGCTGTATTTGGTTTTGCAGGTCTGTGGTTTAGTTACTCTGTGTCCGGAGTATTGAGCTTTATTATATGCTTGCCGGTTTTCAGTTTGTTATTTATGCGAGGACTAATTCAAGAGAAAAAAAGTTTTATTAAGTTTTTACTTCTTAGCTTTATTTTTGCATGTACTGCAATATTTAATCCCGGAATTTTTAAAGATAAAGTAATGGATTTACAAAGGGATGTTCAAAGATTTATTTCACAAAATATTACGGTTTACGCTCAAGATACTCCTGACACAAATGTATACAAAGTTTCGGATCCCGGGTTTATTCGATATGGCTTATGGAAAGGTACGCTAGAATTAATTACTTCTTCGCCCAAAGTTTTTTTGATTGGTAAAGGGCCGGAGACATTCCCATATGAATTTCAACAGTACCGATCGCTTGATATTAATTATTCATCAGAGTGGAACTTTGTAATGAATAAGCCTCACAATTATTATCTGGAAATTTGGGCCGAAACAGGGATCGTTGGTTTAGCAATCTATCTAATTTGGTGTATTTATCTTTTACTAAAATTACCGCCAAAATATAGACCCGGCTTAATAGGATTTCTCGTGACAAACATTTTCGGTTGGCCGACAGTTGCTGTTAATCTGCTATTTTGGCTTATGTTGGCTCGCGCGGAAACAAAAATATGAAAAAACTAATTTTATCCGTAATAATACTCATAATTTCTTTCTGGTCGGCGCAGTATTTTATGAGAATTTATTCCGCCGATGTTTTATATGAATCTAGTCAGAGATATTTAGCAGCCGAAGAATATGAGGACGCGTTGAGAACTGCAAGTTTAGCAATAAAAAAGAATCCTTTGGAACCAAATTACTATCGTGGTCGCGCCAAAGTTTATATTGGATTTCTTGCTGACACACAAAACAGAGAATCCCAGCTTTTATTTAAAACTGCCG
>MEWG01000014.1:11602-13559 GCA_001773295.1 candidate division WWE3 bacterium RIFOXYD1_FULL_39_9 | reverse complement strand
GCGCTGAAATCATTCTATCTACGATCATTTCTCTTCCCATTTCAAGTGAAAATACCGCTATGCCGTATTTTTTTGTTGTGGCGGCGTGTTGGGCAATATTAATTGCAAATGACGACTTACCGACCGAGGGTCTTGCCGCCAAAATTATGAGGTTCTCCTTTTGGAGACCTGAAAGCATTTTATCTAGATTGTGCAGACCTGTTGGAACTCCTCTTAACTCCCCTTTGTTTCTACTCAGCTCATCCAAACGTTCAAAAGTAATTTCTAGGGTATCTTTAATAGCTATAAAGTCCTGCGATAGTCTATCTTGTGACACCGAGTACAACAATTGCTCAGACCTATCAAGCATTTCGTCCACTTCGGCCTCGTTGAAGACTAACTCATTTATCTCTGCGGCAGCGGTAATCAATGACCTTTTGACTGCTGCGTCCTTAATTATACGTGCGTATGTCTCGATATTAGCTGCAGTTGGAACCGAATTAACAAGTTCGGATAAATATGTTACTCCGCCGGCAGTTTCCAGCTTGTTTAACTTCCTAAGTTCGGCTGGAACTGTTATAAGATCGGCCGGTTCTCTTCTTTCGAAGAGATTCATAATTGCCTCATACACATCCATATGAGCATCTCTGTAAAAATGGTGTGGTCTTAAAAACTCGACCACTTTTACAATCGCATCACGATCTATCAGCAATGCTCCCAGAACCGACTTTTCGGCATCCAGATCGTGTGGCGGCACATATCCTTCTGTTTTTATTTGTTTTTTTGCGGTCATTGAGAGTTACTTTAATGACTTGGGCTGAGTACAACAATCTCAGTGTCATCAGGCAGTTCTGACTTTGAGTTCAACTTGAACTTATCAAGCTTTTTGATGTTATTTTCAACACCCATTTCATCAAGAAATTTGTCCAAACTTCCAAGTTCAATTCCTTTTAAATCTGGAGTCTGATAATGCATGGGTATAACGACACTTGGTTCGATCGATGAAATTACTTTTGCAGCGGTTTCAGCATCTATTGTGTATGTTCCCCCTACCGGAATCATCAGCACATCTACGGTACCTAGTTTTTCAATTACTGAATCGGATAACTCATGTCCAAGATCACCTAAGTGGAGCAAATTAATTCCATCAATATCGATTGAATAAATAATGTTAGATCCGCGTTCCGAACCATTCTTGTCATCATGGAAAGTTTGAATACCGTTGATAATTACATCAGAAACTTCATATTCACCTGCTGTATTAACTAAGAGTTTATAACCTGAAACTCCTGCTGCACCATTATGATCAAAATGATCGTGGCTAACCAAAACTACATCGGCATCCATTTTCGGAAGCTTGTACCCTATCTGTGAATCGTAAGGATCGATGACTATATTTAAATCTTTTCCCTTTATTTTAAAGCACGAATGCCCTACAAATGTAATTTCCATAAAAGTATATTAGCAAATTTTACATTCTAAAGCATACTATGTTTTGGCGTATTTACACTATTTTGTTCATTTGGACTTATAGTATTTAAGGCGTATAATGGTCCTATCAATTATGATCGTCGGGTGCCCGGTAAATATGTAAGAGAGGAGGCGCAGTATGCCTTACCAAAATCTGTACCAAGTCTGGACAGAACGGGAAGCAAGAACTTATTTTACTTCTCAACTCCCGTCCAATTTTTTATCTGATCTCAGAGTTAGTCGAAATGTCGGTCAAGAAAGGTGGGAATTAGTTGATGAGGAAGGCCATGTTGTCGCATACGTGACAAATAACCTAACCTTATACATCATGCATTAATCTGATGTAAACAACTACCGGGCACCCACCTCTCTCAAATGTCATCCTGTAAATACAGAAATATAACCGTCAACTGTCTTCTCAATACTATATCTTTCCAAAATCAATTCACGTGCACGTTTACCCATCAATTTACTTAACTTTTTGCTTAAGATAAAAATACGCAATCTA
>MEWG01000014.1:0-11583 GCA_001773295.1 candidate division WWE3 bacterium RIFOXYD1_FULL_39_9 | reverse complement strand
TTTCCGGCTTCAAACAACAGACCGTTCTCAAAATTTTTAATAACCGGAACAACTGAAGGAATATTACTTGCCACAACAGCTAAACCTGTGGCCATACCTTCCAAAAGGGAGTTAGATAGACCCTCAGTAAATGAAGGGAGTACGAAAATATCTGATGTTTTAAGGTAGTCCGAAACGTTGGCAACTGACCAAGTGAACTTTATATTTGTAATTCCCAGTTTGCTTGCTTTCTTAGTTGCAGATATGGGGTCTGTTGCCCACGCTTTGTTTTTAAAATCAGCTAACATCGACTCGCTCGAAACTCTAGATGGATCGGGGTTTACGCCACCTACAATCAATAAAAAGGTATTTGGAAATTCTCTATTAATATTCCTAAAGGCTTCCACCAAGGTATCTATCCCCTTTTCTTTTACCAACCTGCCTGAAAAAACAATCACTAGAGCATTTTCAGGAATTCCAAACTTATTCCTCAAAAAAAGTTTTTCTGATCTTGCCGGCGGACAAAAGAAATTGGTATCCACACCATTAGGAATATAAGAGATTTGGTTGGTTTTTATTCCTAAATCAACGTAGTCACGTACCAAATTCTCGTTTATGGCAACGTAGGTATTAAATTTACTAAATAATGACTTTGTTAGCATAAATTCTGTCCTCCATTACTTGATTGGATAACCTTATAGAAACCTTTTTACCTAACAACTGAACAGTCAGGGCAATCAAGAGTATAGGTACGGTCAAAAATGATCCGTATGCTCCCCACATCGAAAAGTGTCTAAAGTTACTCCATTCCTTAATTAAGAAAAGGATCAATTGGAACTGCATAACTATTGGCTTGCATGAAAGTCGAATAAAATTTATACCTTCAATTACCTCCCGTGTAGGAAGTTTGTCATCGTGTTTTCTGGACATGAGGGTAACTTTAAATCCCTGCATCGTGAGACGTTTTGCAGTCTCAAAACTCATTGTTTGAATTCCTCCAATTCTTGGGTATGCCCAAGGCGTGAGGATCATTACACCGTATGTCTCCCTTAGCCAAAATTCAGTTAACATCGATTCCCATCTCTCTACAACGGGAATAATAGAATATTTCGGCACTACTGATTCTCTGGCCCGAGTTGCAATCCTGGCGTCTTCTACACTTTGCACTGCGGTCTCAAGCTTCTGAATTAAA
The DNA here is from genome assembly GCA_001773295.1 of candidate division WWE3 bacterium RIFOXYD1_FULL_39_9. Taxonomy (GTDB): domain Bacteria; phylum Patescibacteriota; class WWE3; order UBA101185; family UBA10185; genus OXYD1-FULL-39-9. The sequence goes on along the minus strand of MEWG01000014.1, from coordinate 10,412 downwards.
CCTTTTATGTCCCCTGTTTTAAACGTAAACCCATTAAAACCGTCCTCAATCTTTTCTGTAATCGGCTCCAGATCTGATGCAACACATATTAAACCCGCAGACATGGCCTCTAGTTGAACTACCGGACAACCCTCTGAAAAAGTAGGAAATACAAATATGTCGGCAGACTTGAAATATTTAACTACATCGTCTTCATTTAAAACCAGCTTAAATGTTTGTTCGCTAAATTTAGATGAGTTAATTCTTTGAACATACTTATTCTTCAACGGATCTGAATCCGACACCGCCCCTACAATAAGCAGGAACGCATCGCTGTACGATTTTGACAACCTCTCAAATGCTGAGATAAGTAACTCAATACCCTTACTTTCAATTAAACGCCCAGTAAACAACAGAACTTTCGCATTTTCAGGTATACCGATTTCCTTTCTCAGCAAAATTTTCTCTTCAAGTGTAGGTGGCATATACAACTGCGTGTCGATCATGCTCCAGGGCGGGCCAAAAATTTCCACAGACTCCCCTACTAAAGATGAGAAGAGCTTCATTTGTTCGTTGCTCTTACAAAACACACCGTCGAATACTTGGAGTAACTTTCTAGTTATTTTGGTGTTGAACAGATATGTGTACTTTGAAGCACCGGATGTTGGCCAAAGAAAAATTTTCTTTCTTACAAATAATTTTACAATCGCACCCATCAACATCTGACCAAATACCTTTAGTCTGGAGACATTAGACAGCTGTCCTGCAAATAGAACAACATCGTATTTCGACCTTAACTTAAGGAGGTTTATAAATATACCGGGAACACCTATAACTCTGAGTACAGTTACTCCGTTAATTTCTTCTTTTTCCTTGAGGCGGGCCGAACGTTTCTTAGTGAGTACAGAAATTTCCCAGCCCATTTTGACCAAATTCTCAGCTAGCAGTTTTGCCTGGTTTTCGGCACCGCCTATAAAAGGAAAGTAGCAAGATATTACGATAAGTATTCTAGGTTTATTCATCTTTTTTATTAGGCATCTTTTAGAAACCTAATCAACTCATCACCGGCCACAGGATACTTTTCCGGAATAGAAAAGCCCTCGGACATGGATCCGCTCTTACTTTGGTAATTTATATAACCTCTTTGGTAAGCCCTGTACGTACAAATTGCGTCATCTACTTTGTAGCCAATTGAATTTTTTGGAATCTGGCTTTTGTAGCAATCAACAATTTGAGCTTTTTCTTCAGCAACGTCACTTACATCTACAATTACCTGAGCATTAGTCATGTAGAGTCCGTCAAAACAAAGCGCTACAGGTACTCTGTATCTTTCGCCAAGCTCCAGAGCTTTTGGAATACTAGCGGCGCGCAAAGCTTCCGACACTACTTCATACAAAGCTCGGTGATCGGAGTGGTAGTCGTTCGAACCGTGCATCAAAACTACAAAAGGTTTAACTTTTCTAATAATTTTGATTACCTCGAGTACCAAGTCGTATTTTCGCTCTATTCCGTTGTTTGGCTGGTGTAACAAAAAAACTTCTTTAGTACCAAGAATCTTAGTTGCCTGCTTAAATTCGCTAGAACGAACTTCCTTGAGCTCTTCTTTGTCTACATTTTCCTGAAACTTTCCGTCCTTAAATAACCCTGACGTTTCACCGTCTGTAAACAAACACTCATACAACTCCATCCCTTTTTTTCTCAACTTAATCATCGTTCCGCTGCACGGAAAGTGATCGTCCGGGTGAGCTGTAAAAACTAACACTTTTAATTTTTCCCTATCCTGTTTTTGTTCAGGCATACTGTTCCTTTCAAAAAATTACTACTCTCAAAAAAACAACGGCGAGATTAGAAACCTTCTGCCATTGTCTTTACAAAAAGTTGAATAATTTTTGAACAGATGGCCGACAGACACTTTTAGAAAATTTCCTAAAGTATCTGTCAGCCTTTCTCCAGCGCTTATGAAGAGACCCTGTTGTCAGGTTCTACAACCCGTACCATAAACTCTGACTCCCCCACTTCCACGTAGGTGCGCTTACCTACATTCTCCCGATGGAGAGGCACTTCCAGTGCATTCCAAAGCCTGTTGTTGTACATCCGGGTCAAGTTTGTACCCCAGCGCTCGTGGAGCTCCAGAAGTACCCACGGATCAATGGCTACATGATGCACCACACCTGTGTGCGTTCTCGGGTAAATCCGAAAATAACCTACAGGTAAAACGTGCAAATCATACGGCGACTGCGTCCACTTACGCCCGACCAGGTTTACCTTGCCCCAATCGCCGTCGTTGACCATAGCCACAAACGGCGCGATTTCGGCGTTTTTGAACCACAAATAGTAGATCGACGCACCGCCTAGCCACCATCCTTCTGAAAAGAGACGTTCTAGCTTAGTGTCAGCAAGTGTCGAGTAACCTATCAGATCGCTTGGCACGTTCTCGCCGTTGGGTCCGTTTAAGATGTTGCCCGAGTGCCCTAGCGCTTCCTGAACCTCCTGCGCAAGCGTGGACACTTTCATATTTGCGTTCGTGTCAGGCAAATCTTCCTCAAAAATTGAGAAATCAGCATACGTTTTCACATCTGCTAATATCCTGACTCCGATTAAACCTAACGCCCTGCGGTACCATTCAGCCATATCGCAATTGGCCAACTCTGCCGCAGTGGAAGCGATGCCGTTTAGACCGAGTTTGCGAAAGGCCTCCCTAACTACAATAGGATCCATTACAATGTCCAACGGCTTTTCTCCCCACCTATCTTTGGGCAGCAGAGTATTCAGTGCACACTCGTCTACATCGCCAAAAATCTGGAGACTTGGTAAAAGCCTCTCGCTCAAATGGCGCCCGGCGTTATACGCGGCTCCGTAGGTAAAGAACCTTAACGGCTTGCGCATAAATGCTGCAGACTTTAGTGCCTGAACAAAATCGTGGGGCGATGCCAGACTGGAAGTACCAAAAGATACATAACTGGCCTTTCCGGCATTGTGCTCACCATCCATGACGATTCGTTGGACTGGAAAATGGTTAAACACAATTGCGCCGCCACGATCTTGGTACTTTTCCGGGATTTTATGGCTCGCCATAATCTCACCAAGAGCTTCTTTCCCGACAGCACCCTGCACTAAATCCAGCCAAGACTCCATCAAATCTCTCTTCGTAGTCCTTTGGCCATTCCAAGTCTCCCACGGAAGCGTTACGCCGGCCTCACCACGAAACCATCTCGTATACATGGTTGCCATTTCCAGAACCGCTGACTGAAGACTACCGTGCGCGCTAGTTCTCACCGGAACTACGAATGGAGTACTTTCAGCCCAATGAGGCCGCCTTTCGTAAGTTCTGTGGGCCGCTACGCGCATATGCCTCGACGGCCACTGATCATTCCTGCGCGCCTTCTCGCCGTTTACTGTGATCTCCTCGGTTCCATCATAAATTGCAATAGAACCAACCGGAGCCAACTGCCCTTCATTCAGCACTCTAACCAGACAACCTACCTTTGATGCCTTAAGAATTTCCAGACACTTCAGTGCCAAAGAATCTTTCTTATGGCAGACAAATAACGGAACGCCCTTTTTGTTATGCACTAACTCCTCATCCTTGCCTGCTATAAATAGCGGCAGACCCCTCTCGTCCTTCTTGGTATTCATTTGTCCTCTCTCCTTTGTCTATGAGTGCGCCATGCACACTCTCGGCAAAGTGTGGCTACACCCTTTTTTTGGTTTTTTGGTATGCCGATTTCTGCGTACGAACGGGTACATCCGCAATAATCGAAACACCAAAGTATTAAAATAGTCGTGGAAAACAAAAAACCTCCTGTTATCAGGAGGTTGCTTGTAATCTACGAAGCTATATTTCTTAATTTACTACAAGACAAATCCTCCTGAACCCCCGAACCAAAAATGTACCAAAATATATCTCATTGTATTAAAACGCTTAAGGGCCGCCTTATCGGTAGCCTGCAATGAGCATATTAAGTTAGAGGGCTTAGTTAAATTTGCCATATAGATAACTATTAATAACAAAGATTATTTTACAAGTCAATACTCCGAGAATACTGGACGACAATTGACTGCTTTGCCAAATAAATTGATATAATGATCTACGTATGAAGGAAATACTGTCAACACAACCATATATAGGTGCCAGGGATTTTTACCCAGAAGAAATGCGTATCAGAAACTACATTTTTGACGCATGGAAAAGGGTTTGTGTTAGATATGGTTATGAAGAATACGACTTCCCTATTCTTGAACCTCTGGAAATTTTTGCGGCTAAGACCGGCGAGGAAATAGTTAAAACACAGTTATTTTCTTTTGTAGACCAAGGTGGAAGAAGTTTAGCTATCAGACCCGAGCTAACTCCGGGAACAGTTAGAATGATTGCTCAAAAGTTTAACCAGCTTCAAAAACCAATTAAGTGGTTTATGATCGGCAACAACTGGAGATACGAAAGACCGCAAATGGGACGCGGACGCGAGTTTTATCAACTGGAAGCAAACATTTTCGGTGTTAATGAAATTTCGGCTGATTTTGAGATTTTTAATCTTGTGATAGATCTCATGAAAGAGTTTGGCGCGAATTCGACAATGTTTGAACTTAAGTACAGCGATCGTAAGTTGATTAATGCTCTCTTGTTAGACACGCTTAAACTGGACGACGAACTGGCAGTGCAAACTAGAAGATTAATGGATAAAAGAAAGAAGTTAACCCCTGAAGCATTTATTGAGGGATGTGAAAAACTAGGTCTCACATCAGATCAGGCAGACTTAATAAACAAATTTATGTTCTGCGAATTTAATGAACTATCGCAAATTATTCCTCAGGAAATTCTTTCTGAAAATGCCGGTTACTTAAATCTAGTCAACCTTAGAAAAATGATTGATGATGCAAAAATTAATGAGTACTGTGTTTTCGACCCCGGTATCATTAGGGGATTTGATTACAGTGACGGGCTTGTTTATGAAGTTTTTGATAAAAACACAAAGAACAGACGTTCCCTTTTTGGAGGCGAAAGATTCGATAAATTAATTGAGATATTTGGCAATCTTGAGTTAGTGGCAACCGGTTTCGCTATGGGAGACTGGACACTTCTGGAATTTCTTAAAAACTGGAACTTATTACCTGAACTTGGCAGTAAAACCGAATATTTTGTGACAGTGTGGCCCGGCGAAGACACTAAATATCTTGAATACTCGCTAAAAATAGGCACATTGCTAAGAAATGCAGGTAAAAATACCGACACATGGCTTCAAACAAGTTCAAAACTGGATAAACAGCTAAAGTATGCTGATAAAAAGGGCTACAAATTTGCAATAATTGCCGGTGAAGATGAGATCAGTAACAAAAAAGTAACGATTAAAAACCTTAAAACTGCGGAACAAACCACTGTGGAATACAACGAGTTCTTGAAACAACTCGCATAAATGAATATCATTAACCAATGAGAATGAAAAAACTGCCTCCCGAATTTTATATCGGGTTTTCCGGATTAATACTTGTATATCTAATCTGGGCTGCGGCAGGTCCGGTAATCAAGCTTACATTAAATTATCTCCCCCCTTTTACGTTTTTGTTCTTACGTTTTCTGGCAGTATGCATAATTATTTTACCCTTGCTTCTTATCGAGCTTAAAAAACAAAAGATTAACAAACAAGATTACTTTAAGATTTTTATTTTGGGTGTTTTTTCGCAAACAAGCCTTGCTCTAATTTTCTTGGGCCTGAACTATACTACGGCCATAGATTTTGCCTTAATTAGTCTTTTGGGTCCATTACTATCTATGGCGGCCGGTCATTACCTTTTTAACGATAAATTTAATACTGGTATCAAATTTGGCATAATTCTTGCTTCACTTGGTACACTCTTCGTAACTGTAGAGCCTATCTTAAACGGCAACGGCAGTAACGTGGATCCACTTTTACGAGTTTATGGCAACGTGCTTGCAATACTTTATACTTTGGCATTTCTACTTTATATCATTTGGTCAAAAATCAGCATGGGGGAAGTCACTCCTACAATTAAAAAAGGCCTCCACTTTCTACATATGAAACCGATGACCAAAAAGTACCCGCCGGTCTTGTTAATGTCGCTCTCATTCTTTGTGGGAATGGCAACGCTCATACCTCTAGCTCTTCTGGAGAACCTGAATGTATTTGGTAAAGTTGAGTATAGTTTGATGTTTTTAGATAAAACTGCGGTATTTGGGCTGATGTATATGGTGCTTCTGTCCTCTATAGCGGCATATTTCCTATTTGAATGGTCGCTCACAAAGGTCACGGTGTCTGATACGGCAATCCTCGGTTATCTTCAAGCGGTGTTTACACTGCCTTTTGCCTACATGTTGTTGGGCGAATTACCTACAAAGTATGCTCTGATCGGAGGCGCAATCATCGCTGTAGGGGTTATAATAGCGGAAAGTTCGTATCACCTGCACAAAAAGCGATCCAAAGCACATCGGATTTAAGCTTGTCTACGTCACTATAAACTGCTATACTACCCACTGTTCCAAGCTATGAAAAAAGGTATACACCCAAATGTTAATAAGGAAGCAATTGTAACTTGTGTCTGTGGCAACAAGTTCACAACTATCTCTACACTACCTACAATACAGGTAGATATTTGCAGTAATTGCCATCCTTTCTTTACAGGTCAACAGAAGTTTGTTGACACCGAAGGTAGAGTTGATAAATTCAGAAAAAAAGCCATTCAAATTGAAGCTACAAAACAGAAACACGAAGCTTCAAAGAGCAAAAAGGTTAAAAAAACCGAAGAACCTAAGTCAACTACTCCTCTTACACTTAAAGAACTAATGAAACAGATGAAAGAGGAAGATACCGCAGTAGTAGAAACTGAGGCCGACAAAGAACAAGCGTAGATCCTCCCCTTTTTGAGATTTTTTGATTTTTCCAGCAAAATATATTATATGGACGAAAGTAAACACTACTTACAAAATGAGATTACCCGCCTGCAAACGGAAATTGAGAAAAACAGACAATTACTATCCACTGAAGAAAATTCAGATATAAAGACCTTAATCGAAGAGGAAATTGATTTGTTAAACAAACAAAAGAAAGACCTTGAGTCAGCTCTATCCTCATTAGAAAACGGCGGAGATTCGACTTCAGCTGTGTCTGACGAGTCTGGACCAGCAATTAACCCTAACATGGTAATTCTGGAAATTAGATCAGGAACCGGTGGAGATGAAGCCGGTTTATTCGCTGGAGATCTGTATAGGATGTACTCGCGCTTTGCAGAAACGAAAGGTTGGAAAATTTCCGAAGTCTTTAGATCAGAAAACGAAGTCGGCGGTCTGAAGACCTTATCAATAGAGGTCAAAGGTAAAGATGTCTACAGACTGTTAAAGAATGAGTCTGGCGTTCACCGCGTTCAACGAATTCCTTCCACTGAATCAGGAGGTAGGATCCACACTTCTACTGCTACTGTAGCGGTTCTGTCTGAGCTTAAAAAAGTTGATATTGAGATAAAACCCGAGGAATTAAAATGGGAATTCTTCCGCGCGGGCGGCCATGGCGGTCAAAACGTAAATAAAGTTTCTACAGCTGTTAGACTAATACACTTGCCCACTCAGATAATTATTGAGTGTCAGGAAGAGCGCTCACAAGGTAAAAACAGAGATAAAGCCTTAGGAATTCTTTACTCTAAATTATATACGTTAATGGTTGAACAGCAGGTTAAAAGCATCTCTGAACTTAGAATGAATCAGGTAGGTTCTGGCGACAGAAGCGAAAAGATTAGGACATACAACTATCCCCAAAGCCGAGTAACTGACCACAGAATTAATACAAACTGGCACGGTATAGAACTTATCATGAACGGAGGTATTGACGAAATTTTAGAGGATTGTTCAAAGATTGACGCTACCGCTCTATCAGCTAACGGCACTTTAGACGAAGTGACCGAATAATTACTCTTCGGACGGAACCTCACCTAAAGTTACTGATAAAATCACTTCTGAGCCATTTCTATCTATTTTAATTTTAATAGTGTCCCCTACCTTAAATTTGGAGAGTGCTGAGATCAGGGACCTCTCGGATGAAAGCGGTTGACCTTCAACTTCAACTAATATGTCCCCTCTTTTGATACCGGCCTGCATTGCTGGCGAGTCTGCTACTACTCTGGATACAAATGCACCTTCCGGTAAATCTCGAATTCTGGAAATCTCTTTGGAGATCATTGAATAATAAACTCCCATGTAAGGTCTGACTATTTTACCTTCCCTTAAGAAAACTTCTAGGATTGGCTTAACTGAGTTTATCGGAATAGCAAAGCTAATATTCTCGGCACCGGTAGTAGTGGCAACATTTACGCCAATAACCTGACCGAATGAATCTAATAACGGACCTCCTGAATTACCGGGATTTAGTGCCGCGTCCGTCTGAATTACGCTTTCATATATCTTTGATGGCTGACCTGCACCGCCCGTAGCCACAATCTGTCTTGAAATTCCGGAAACGACACCTACGGTAACGGTATTTTGAAATTGTCCTAACGCATTACCAATGGCAATTGCTTTCTGACCCACCTTCAGACTATCCGAATCGCCGAATTTTACTGCCGGTAAATTTCTTGCAGTAATCTCTAAAATGGCTATATCGGTTGCCTCATCCAAATGAATCTTATCTACATCATAAGTTTCACCATCCTTGGTAACAACCGAGTACTCTCCTTCAGGGTCACCAACTACGTGACTGTTAGTAATAATAAGTCCGCTTGAATCGACAACAAAACCTGTGCCGATGCCTGATTCCTTTGAAGATGGTCCGTCAAAGATATCAAAATCATATGTTTTTATAATTATTGAAACAACAGAAGGAGAAACCTCTTCAACTACGTTTGTGACAACAGACTCTTCTTGGACAACTTCTTTTGTTAACATCAAGGGTTTTCCGTCGAGGATCCTTTCTACGCTAAATAGGTTCTTAATGCTATTACTTAGATCAGCAAAGGAAAATTTAGATGAGCCGTACAACAAAATCGACACTAAGACAATTAATAAAAAAATGAAGAAATAAAATGTACCAAATAGAAATTTCGAAATATTACTTTTCATGTTGAAAATTTTATAACGACTAAAAACCTCGTGCAAGTTCTAAAGCTTTGTCTAGCTGAGGATCTCGATTATTGTTGTAATCATCATCAGTGCGTTCCACTACTACATCGGGCTCTATACCGACTTGATGCACCCAGATTTTCTTTGGAGTAAGCCATTTTGCAACAGTAATGTGGACCCCTGAGCCGTCGTCAAAATCTTGAGCATCTTGAATAGTTCCCTTACCAAATGATTTCGTGCCGACCAATTTGGCACTAATGTTATCCCTTAGGGCTGCTGCTAAAATTTCTGAGGCAGAGGCGCTTCCACCGTCCACCAATACAAAAACTGCCGGTACGTCGGTGAATGCACCTATTCTTTTGGCGTTATATGGAGTCTGCTCTCCTGTCGCAGATTCTTGATAGATTACAGGCTTATTTCTAAAAAATTCTTCAGCAATAAAAATGGATGATTGAAGATAACCTCCCGGATTGCCCCTAACGTCAACAATGACCGCGTCTAATTCGGGCATTTCCTTGTTTAACTCACTTACAACTGCACTCCATTCATTGTTTGTCTCACCGCCAAATCTGTTTATTCTTATATAAGCAGTTCCGTCTCCTTTGTTTTCCCAAGAGACGCTTGCGATGTTTATGACTCCTCGAACAATGGCCAACTCTCTCGGTTCTTGATCTTCTGTTTGGATAGTTAAGTTAATTTTGGTACCTGCAGCACCTCTAATTAGCGCCACTGCGTCTGATATAGACATACCTACAGTACTTTTGGCTTCGATCTCAAGTATTTTATCTCCTGATCTAAGACCGACAGCTTTTGCAGGAGAACCGTCGATCGGCGCAACAATTATAAGCTGTCCCTCTCTTAAGCCAAGCTCAGCCCCAATACCCTGATACGAACCGTTTAACGCCTCGCTTACTACCTCATTTACCTGTGGTGGTAAATACGACGTATAAGGGTCGCCCAGAGAAGCTACCATTCCTGAAATTGCCCCGTATACCATTTTCTGAGGGTCAACCGGTCTTTCTAAGTAATCTTTGCTGACAAGGTCCCACACTTCCCAAAACAAACCAAAATCAACACTGGAATCTACAGGGTATTGATTTGTAACTTCAATTTTCGGGGGGTTCTGGCGAATTTCTACAATATAACCTCTTTTACCGAGGTAGTAACCGCCGTAAAAAAAACTAACTGCGATAAGTATGGTAATTAAAAAACGTTGAAATTTTTCAAATGCGTTCATGATTTATCCCGGCAACATGCGATATATTACTCTATCGCGTAAACATTTGGAACCTTGATCTCAACAGCATTCTCAGTACTGTTGAACTTTACAAATATACTAGATTCGGTATTTCTGTCAACAACGCCTATTCTACCA
>MEWG01000013.1:4433-16011 GCA_001773295.1 candidate division WWE3 bacterium RIFOXYD1_FULL_39_9 | reverse complement strand
TAAAAAACCGTTAGAGTTTTTTGATGAGACAGGCAGCTCCCTTGAGGCTCTGGAAGAATCAATAGATATGGGAACACCTATGAGAAAACGGGCCATGAAAGACCATCTTTCGGCTGCAGTTATTTTGCATCACTACTATGAGACGCATGCTTAGACTGCATTTTAACTTCTTTTGAGCCGCAGAGCATACATTCAAAATTATCTCCGGGCTGTAAGCATGAAGGGCACATGTATATACCGTCCTTGAAGATTAAATCTTCCTGAGAACAGACGTTGCAAAGAAAAATTACATCATCTTGAGCAATCTCACCGCAATTCGGACATTTAAATTTTACTTGTGGTTTAGTGTCTTCCATGTCTAAATTCTAAAATACTTCCAAAGATAAAACAACCGGCGCAAGTGACAATTAAAGTAACGTTTGATAACCTTAACACATGATATTCCTGTATATTTTTCTGACAGTTTATGTTCTGGCAGGAACAATCTACGCAATTTACGTGTTAGTTAACGACATAGATCCGTGGTACTATTTTCCGCTTAACATGCTGTTGGGGCCGGTAGTTTATATATTTAATTATTATTGGTACTTTAAGAAACGTAATTTACCGAAGTAGAAACTATGTTTAAAAGCTTAATTGAAGGAAAAAAAGGTGTGTTTTTTGATCTTGATGGAACCCTGATAGATTCGGAGCCGTTGTGGGTACTAGCGTTCGACGCAGTTCTACGTAAAGCCGACCCATCAGTGCCTCTCGAGGGCGTGTACGAGCTTCCAGGGGAGTCTCTGTACGACAAGTGGAAAAGAATTGTTACCAAAAAATTAATCAAAACTCAGCAGCCTGCCGAAGAACTAACTGAGGCTACGCATAAAGAATTTCTAAGATTAATAGAAGATCACGGAATAGATGCCAGAGATGGATTTTGGGAACTGGCGTTTGAATTAAAAGAAGAAAAGGGGTTCAAGTTGGCGCTAGCTACAAACACCGATGAGAGTGTGGCCAAAATTATTGTTGAAAAACTTGGCCTTGATAAAGTATTTGATTTTATTATTTACGGTAATCAAGTTAAGAGACGTAAACCCGATCCGGAAATGTATTTAACTGCCGCAAAACAACTAGGTCTTTCCCCAAAAGAAGTTTTAGTTTTTGAAGATTCAATATTTGGGGCGGCTGCTGCTGAAAAAGCAGGCATGAGTTTAGTACTGATATGGGACAATCAAACTGCTAAAACTGAGTTCCCAAAAGATACACTTCTTTTTCTACAAGACTTTATGGGACTCGCAGGAAATTTGGATATGACTCCGAAGGAAATGTTCGACCAGATTAAGGAAAAATTAGAGTCAAAGCAAAGCAAGTAAAATTACTCAGCTTCCACGTCAACGAACTCGAATACAACTTCGTTAAGGACAAAAAATAAGTCCTGTTTTCTGCTCCATTTAACAACATCCCAAAGTCGTGACTTTTCTCCCGAAACTACGATTTCAACCTGATTTTTTTTGGCTCCGTTTATTTTGTCCACAATAACTCCCAAGTTGGTAATCTTTCTCTTTAGGAACAGATTTGCCCACAGCTTGCGGAATTCTCCCCTTATATTCATTTTTAATTTCTGTGTTTCTCTTTTCATTTTATTATTTCCAAAAATCTAAGAATTGTACCAATCCTACAGGAAATGTCAATACTTAGTCCAAAAACGGTACAACGTAGACTGCTTTATTATTGTGGATAACTCATGGTAGAGTTAATTATTACTGCCCCAAAGACCGGTAAATACCAAGCGGTTATCGCCTTTTGGCCTAAACTGCGAGATATGAGCCTAGTGTATAACTGCCGTTTCACTTTAAAACTATGTATACCAATAAAGACCTAAAAGACTTTTGGAAAAGGGTGTTAGCTGAGGTACAGCTTGAAGTCACCCCTATGGTTTACGGCACAATTATCTCCAGAACGGCTGCAGAAGAAATCGACGGAACCGAGATAAAAATTAGCTGCGAAGACGAATTTATTAAGAAAAATATTGAGAAAAAGTACTTTGAAATAATCCATGAAGCGGTAAATAAAATTGCGGGAACAACTACCCAAATAGTTGTAACTACCAGAAAGACAGTTCCATCAATAAACACTCCAAAAACACAGGCAGAACTCGGGCCTCTCTTTGCACAAGAAAAAGATCCTGAAGAATTTCTAAAAGAAAAAATTACTAAATCGGGCCTCGCACCAAAATTCACATTTGAAAGTTACATAATGGGAAAGAGCAACCAGCTTGCTTTTGCAATTGCTACAGCAGTTGCAGATAAGCCGGGAGAAATTTACAACCCTGTATTTATTTACTCAGGAGTAGGTTTAGGAAAAACACATCTTCTACAAGCAATCGGAAATAAAATTCTAAAAACAAAACCCGGAACTAAAGTTGTGTATACAACAGGGGAGTCTTTTACAAATGAGTTAATTGACGCAATTCAAAGCGGTAGAGGAAAGGGTAAATATACTTCAAATGATTTTAGAAATAAATTTAGAAAAGCCGATGTGTTTTTGATTGACGATGTTCAGTTTATAGCAGGAAAAGAAGCAACACAGGAAGAGTTTTTTCATACCTTTAATACATTGTATCTCGCGCAAAAACAAATCGTTATAACCTCGGACCGTCCCCCAAAAGATTTTACAAATTTTGAAGAAAGAATAACTTCGCGATTTAATAGCGGAATAATAACTGATATACAGCCTCCTGACATTGAAATGCGTGTTGCAATTCTGCGCACAAGAAGAGATGCGCATGACGATCCGGTACCAAATGCGGTAATTGACGTAATAGCTGAAATGGTTTCGTCCAATACACGAGAACTTGAGGGGGCATATCTTCAGATTCTAACTTACTCAAATACAACAGGCCGTGAAATTACTCCGGAATTGGCAGCACAGGCGCTGGGTAAAACGATCAAAGAAAAAACTTCTGCAAAACCTGTGAACATGAATCAAATTTTAAATGCTGTGTGCAACTACTACTCAATAAAAGCAGGCGACATAAAAGGAAAAAGAAGAACCAAGGATTTAGTTATCCCCAGACAAGTTGCAATGTTTTTAATTAAAGAACTTACCGACACTCCGTTTATGTCTATTGGAGATTTTCTTGGAGGCCGGGATCACACAACTATCATGCACGGAGTAGATAAAATTAATAACGAACAAAGACTTCAAACAAAAGTAAGGCAAGATTTACATAACGTAAAACAGTTGATATATGGTGAATAGTTTTGGGGATAATGGGGAGAACTCAGAAAATTGTTAATAAGTGGTTGTGGATAAGTGACCTAGGTTATCCACAGAAGGCAAGGGCTTTTCCACAAATTATTAACCAGACATAACTGAGGTAGCAGCGCAGTTTCACAGACATGGAAAGGGTATAAACAAAGCAGCAGCAACGGTACAGGTTGTTAACAACGGGCAGAAGGAGATTTAACTGCAACTGCAAGCGCAACCGGCTCTACCCACATATCCACAGAGTCTACTAATACTACTACTATTTATATATATAAAATATAATGCAGTTAATGTGTACAGTACTAAATTGGATAACTTCTTAACAAAATGTTTTATTTAATTTTATTCTTGGCAAAACTCATTAACCTGATAATTAAGATTACAAAAATCGGAGCAGGATATACATGGCCTGGACATATTGCCTTGAAGCTGTACCCTTCTCTGTTCAAAGATCCTCATTTTAAATTCCAAAGAGGAATTATTTTTGTTTCCGGCACAAACGGTAAAACCACGACAACAAAATTAATTACACATATTTTTAAACGTGCCGGAAGTAATGTCTTGCATAATAAAAGTGGGGCAAATCTTTTAAATGGTATTGCCTCTTCCCTGTTATTGGATACTTCCTTTTTTGGTAAGACAAGAAGTGACTTAGCTGTATTTGAGGTGGACGAATTAACTTTGCCTGAACTTTTGAGAAACATCCCTCCGACTGTTTTAGTTCTTCTTAATTTGTCTAGGGATCAGTTGGATAGATACGGCGAGATTGACACAATACTCTCGAAATGGGAGGACTCTGTAAAAGCACTCGATGCCCAAACAGTGTTAGTTTTAGATTCTACTCAAAAATACTTTGATCAAATCGGCGCTGCACACAGAGGTAAGATATTTTATTTCGACGACGATGTTACAACGCTACATCTTACTAAACTAGTAGGCGATTTTAACGCAAAAAATGTTAACGCTTCTATTACAGTAGCTTCACTTTTAGGCGTAAGTAAGGAACAAAGCTTGGTTTACCTTTCAGGGTTTGAAGCTGCCTACGGTCGCGGGGAGATGGTCGAGCACGGTACAAAACTATTCCATTTATTTCTTGCGAAAAATCCTACAAGTTTTAATAACAATTTAGAATTACTTTTGGCTAACGAGTTGTCCCCGGATACGCTGTTTTTTATTTTAAATGATGAGATACGTGATGGGCGGGATGTTTCCTGGATTTACGATATCTCACGGGAAAAACTTTTCGAAGCTTGTAAAGATAGAGAAATTTTTATTGCAGGCTCCCGTTGTTTGGATATGGCGATCCGACTTAAATATGCAGGACTAGTTGTAAATGAAAGTAATATTGGTATTGAAGCTAAAAAAATCATTGGAAAAATCGAAAGTACTCCTCATACAAAAATTGTCGCGGTATTTCCAAATTATTCTGCTATGTTAGACGTGAGAGAGGTTTTATTAGGAAGACAAATTTTATGAACAATAAGTTAAGTATCGCCTATTTCTATCCGGATCTTCTAAACCTTTACGGAGATAACGGTAACGTGGAAATTATTTCTCAACGGGCGCTGAAACGCGGAATTGAAGTTGAGGTTATGAATATATCCATAGATTCCGGTTTCGATGCTTCTTTTATGCAAAAGGTAAACTTTGTTTTTATGGGAGGCGGGCCTGACTCCGGTCAGAAATCTATGTACGGAGATTTGGTAAATAACAAAAAAGAATTACTGAGGGAATACACTGAAAATAACGGTGTCGGGCTGTATATTTGCGGCTCTTATCAGCTGTTTGGCCACTATTACAAATCTGCGGACGGGACAGTTCTTAACGGGCTCGGTATTTTCGATTTACATACAGAGCATTTTGGTGAGAAAAAACCAAGATGTATAGGCAATACCCAGGCAGAGCTATCTGAAATTATTACCAACGATCCTGTATTTAAAAATGTAAATAAACTAGATACTACTTTGGTTGGATTCGAAAACCACGGCGGAAGAACTTATCTTGGTAAAAATATCGCGCCGTTAGCAAAAGTTGTAGTTGGTCACGGAAATAATTCTGAAGATAAAACCGAAGGTGCTGTTTATAAAAAATCTTATGGAACTTATTTTCACGGACCTTTTCTTGCACGAAATCCTCACTTCGCGGACTATTTGATTGCACAGGCGCTGCAGATTTCCGGAGAAGAGTTACCTCCACTAGACGACGCGTTAATTATTGCTGCCCACACTGCCTCAAAAAAATTGAAGCAATGATAAATATCTCAAGAAAATTATTCTTTCTGGTTGCCGCGTGTCTCCCTATTAACCTCGGGTATCATTTTATAGTTAAAGAAGCTTATGCAGGCGGACTATTGATCGACTATCTTATTCCCACTCTTTTTATTCAGGATCTGCTTGTTCTTGCCCTGATAATATCTTGGAGTTTAAGCAGTAGTTTCAAAGAAGATTGGAAAAAAATAATTACTTTCCCTCAAGTTGTTTTAGCAATTTGGTTTGTTTTTGCTATGTTGTTGTCTGTTTTTGAATCCGGAAGAACTCTCCCCTCTCTGGTATTTTTTGCCAGAACAGCGCTGTACGTCCTTTTTATGTTTTATACTGCCACTAATTTTAATTTCGACAGAGATTTTGGTTTATTAACAAAGATCTTTACTGTTTCAGTATTTCTTTTAGGATTGCTGGGAGTTGCCCAGTACTTACATCAGGGGTCGATATTTGATAACTACTTGGTTTTCGGAGAGCAGCCTTACGACAGCAGAATTGTATCCATAGCTAAGGAAAATGTTTTTGGCTACACAAAAATTCCTGCGTACGGATTGTTCAGGCACCCGAATATTTTTGGAGGAATTCTAAGCATCTTGTTAATTTGGATTTTTCAAAAGTACTTGCAGACAAGAAGTAAGAGTTTATTGTTTGTATTTTTGACCGGCATTTTTGCCTTAGTGGTTACTTTTAGTTATCTGTCTTGGGCCTCACTGGTTATCGGAATTATTCTTGTTTTTTCAAAACAGCATGGAAAAAAAGCTGCGATGTTGTTTGTGATCGCAATTTTAGTTGCAGGTTTTTTGATGCCTTCGGTGCGCAACAAACTTGTTAACGAAAATCCTTCTGTTTACCGCAGAATTAATCTACTTAACGCTTCATATAAAATAATCTCTTCAGAAGTTTTATTTGGGGTAGGTATCAATAATTCAATAGTTGCTTTGGAAAAAAACATCCCGTGGTCAAAAGATATTCGATTTGTTCAGCCGGTGCATAATATTTTTGTCTTGGTACTTCTAGAAATGGGCTTGGTTGGGTTTTTGTTATTTGTACTGATTTTAGGGTATGTTTTTCTGCAAATGTGGCAAAACAATTCCTTTCTGTATATCGCCCTATTGCAGATTATATTTTTAGGAAGTTTTGATCATTACTTTGTGACAATACATCAGCCGTGGCTTTTGTTGTGGCTTATAATTGGCATGTGTGCATCTTTAGGCAGTGTAAGCAAAACCTCTCGGTTCTAGACAACCATGGCCAGATATGAATATAATTTATACGATGAGAAATAAAGTACTTGTTGCTGCCCTTCTAATAATTCTTCCCTTTTTTATCACTGCGTGTACTTTGCAAGATTTGCCTGTTATAGGCAGGTTCTTTGGAGGTGCCGGAGATTCTAACGAAATTCCTACCGATCAAGCAGCCACTATAAGTATTTGGGGACTGTGGGAAAGCCCTGAAGTTATGGACAAGCTCATAATTAAATATCGGGAAACACATCCAAACATTACAGTAAATTATGACGATAGATCTGTTCTGAAGCTGGAAGATTACAAAGAAACTGTTTACACCAGAGCCGGTCAAGAAAGCGCGCCGGATATTGTTTTTGTACACAATTCATGGGTTCCAGGTCTTAAAGGATCTTTGGCTCCTGCTCCTGCTAACGTTATGTCAGCTCAGGACTATGCCTCGAGATTTTATCCAGCAGCCCAACAATCCGCTGTTTTAGATGACTCAGTCTATGCGGCACCGGTATACTATGACGGTTTAGTTCTTGTCTACAACAAAAAGCATTTCGAAGAGATTGACCAGACAGTACCTCCGACCGCTTGGGAAGAGTTTAGAAGACTTGCACTAGAGCTCACTATTAGAGGTCAGCAAAATACAATTGTGAGAGCAGGTGCTGCGATGGGTGCTGCAGATAACATCACGTTCTTCTCAGATATTTTAGGATTAATGTTCTCACAAGCGCAGGTAAATATTCCTGCAGATCTTGATTCAAAGGCGGCCCAGGATGCCCTGGCGTTTTACGCTAATTTTATGGTCGAGGATAAAGTGTGGGATAATACCATGCCTGAAGCCTCCTCTGCATTTGCTCAGGAAAAAGTTTCTATGATTTTTGTACCTGCGTGGAGTTTACTAGACATAGTTACCGCCAGACCCGACTTGGATATAGGAGTAGCTCCGGTTCCTCAGGCCTTGCCAGATACCCCTGCTGCTTGGAGTAGCTTTTGGATGATGGCCGTTCCTTCAGGAAGTGCTAACAAAGCCGTTGCCTGGGACTTCATTAAGTTCATGTCTCAAGACGAGCAGCAGTTAAGTCTGTTTAGCGAAAACAGCGCTTTTAGAAAATTTGGCTCACCTTACAGCTCGACAGCATTAAAATCACAGCTTGATTCTAATCCCTATCTAAAGCCTGTTTTGGATACCGCTCCTTATGCCTCTACAGGTAGAATAGCAGCGCGTGCCGGAAACAAATCCGCAGTAGAAGCACTACGAACTGCAGTAAACGAAATGTCTATTCCTACCGCCGATCCCGCAGCAGTTCTAAAAACTGCTAAAGACGCGATTGTAAATACCAGATAATTTTGTATTTCCCATTTCAAAAAAAAGTTCAGCTGATCTATAATGGCTTGTCTATGAATATACTTAGTATCGAAACATCCTGCGATGAGACGGCGTGCGCGGTTGTAGAAAACGGCACCAAATGTTTAGCGTCGACAATAGCCACCTCCAAAGAATTGCACGAATCTACCGGAGGGATTGTGCCGGAAATAGCAGCTAGAAAACAGCTGGAGTTTATCGTACCGGTAATAGACAAAACCCTAAAAGATTATTGCGCGGCTGCAGGCAAAACCAGACAAGAAGCGATTGAGAGCATCGATTCTATTGCAGTTACGGCAGGCCCCGGGCTTATCGGCTCTTTATTAATTGGTGTTGAGGCTGCAAAAGCACTTGCTGTAGCTTGGAACAAGCCGCTCATTCCGGTAAATCATCTTGTCGGGCATATTTACGCAAACTTTTTAACAGAAAATACGGAGGAAACGTTACCTATTCAATTCCCGTGTGTAGTTTTGATAGTAAGCGGAGGTCACACAGATTTAGTTCTCATGAAAGGGCACGGAGATTTTGAATTTATTGGTAGTACCTTAGACGATGCGGCAGGAGAAGCGTTTGATAAAACAGCAAGGCTATTGGGGCTTTCAAAATATCTTGGTGGGGCTGAGTTGTCTAAGTTAGCCGAGACCGCAGTTCAGCCGCAACCGTCGTTTCTTCCAAGACCGATGTTAGATAAAGATAATTACGATTTCTCCTTTTCAGGTCTCAAGACTTCGGTAAAAAGAATTATTGAGTCCGGTATTTATTCAACAGAGCATGTCGCTTATGAATTTGAAGAAGCAGTAGTCGACGTGTTAGTTACTAAAACAATTAAAGCTACCAAAGAATACGGCGCCAAAACAATTTTATTGGGAGGCGGTGTCTCAGCAAACAAAAAGTTACGTAATAGAATGCAAGCAGCAGGCGAATCAATAGGTGTTTATGTCCGTATTCCCTCACTAAAATTATGTACAGACAACGCTATTTATATTGCTTCAGCCGCTTATTTTATAAACACCCCGAAGAAGATAGAGGAAGTAACAGCAGATCCTTCGTTAACAATAATGAGTAATTTTGGGAATAACGGGAATTAGTCGATAGGTTCTTCTGCAGGCGTAGTCTCCGAGGTTTCCGGATAGATGATTGTTGCCGGGTTGTTTCTAAGCCTTTCGGCCTCTTCGTACTGCATTTTAAAAGCATCAATGTCTTCGCTCAGAGACTTGTTAAGTGCATCGATAAGCAAAACCCCGCCGATAAAAATTAGAACGGAAATAAAAAAAGTAAGAATAGCTTTCTTATAATTTTTGTCCATTTGCTTTAGTTAAAAACGCTACTAGTTCTGCTTCGGCTACCATTTTCTCTTTAGGCTCGTTCCTCTTTTTAAATTCTAGCGCATCTTTGGTTTTTGCGGAAACAACTATTCTGTAAGGAAGACCAATCAGGTCAGCATCAGCAAATTTCTCGCCGGCAGATACACTTTCCCTGTCGTCATACAAAACCTCTACATTGGCTGAAACCAGTTTTTGATAAAGTGTTTCTGCCTTTGTTTTTACTTCAGCATTTTCCAGATTTAGTCCAACTAAATGTACAGTAAACGGTGCCACATTCTCCGGCCAAACAATTCCTTTGTCGTCATGGAATTTTTCAACCAAAATACCCATCAGTCTGCTAATCCCCAACCCGTAGCTACCGGTATAAACAATTTCTTGCTGACCTTTCTCATTGGTGAAGTAGTAGTTGAATGCTTTTGTAAATTTTGTGTTCAACGGGAAGATATTACCGACCTCACTTGCCTTAAATACAGAGTAAGGCTTGCCGGTTTCCGGATATAAATCCCCTTCTTTAGCGACCTTGAGATCGTAAAGAACCTCAGGCATCGGAATGTCTTTATACCAGTTAACATTTTTATAGTGATAGTTTGTTTTGTTCGCGCCGGTTTCAAAGTTAGTTAAGTATTTTGCCGATTCGTCTACGAACAGCTTTGCGCCTTCCGGCAAATTAACAATTCCCGCGTAACCTACTTCAGCGCCGGTAAAGCTTTTAACACTTTCCTCAGTTGCCAATTTTACCCATTTCACTCCGGCTGATTTGCGAAGCTTTTCTTCATTTATTTCGTAATCTCCGCGAACACAAGCCACAATAGGTCCAATGTCTGTATCGTAAATTATAGTTTTAGTAGTTTTTTCCGGTGTTACTTTTAAAAATTCACAAAGGTCCTTTACGCCCGTAACGCCTTCTGTCAAAACCTCTTCCATCTCTCTAGGCTTTTCTCTTTCCTCTTTTTCAGGAGCAAGTGCAGGAGCAACTTCGCGGTTGTACCCTACCTCATCGTCAGTTGAATAGAAAATAGTATCCTCGCCCGTTTCGCACTTAACTTGGAATTCGTGCGAAAATTCATCAGTAAAATCGCCTCCAGATGCAGCCACGTAATACGTTTCATTGCGCAGCCCTACTCTTTCAAGAACTTTAAAATATGCTTCTTTTGCAACCAAATAAAACTCCTTAAGTTCCTTCTCACTCTTGTGAAAGCTGTAGAGATCTTTCATTATAAATTCACGCCCTCTTAACAACCCTGATTTAGGTCTTGCCTCGTTTCGGAACTTTGATTGTATCTGATAAACAGAAAACGGCAGGTCTTTATAACTGTAATTAAAATTCTTAGCCAGAGGAGTTATTACTTCCTCATGGGTAGGATTCAGAACGTAATCAGCGTTGTTTCTAGTATTTGAAGTTTCATTTGCCGGAGATGCTTTAAATAAAACATCCACAGAATTATATCTTTCAGTAGTTTCCCATAAAGATTTAGGAGATAGTGCAGGCATGAGCATCTCTACAGAGATTTTATCCATCTCTTCCCGAACTATTTTTGAAAGCTTGTTGATAACACGAAGGCCTAGTGGTAGGTATGTGTAAACCCCGGCCATAGTCTGATCGATAAATCCCCCACGGATTAAGTATGTTGCGTTTATTGAATCGTATTCTTTTGCGCTTTTATTAGTTTTTCCAAATATTTTTGAGTATCGCATTAGTTTGTATTATAGCGTATTGCGCGAAAAAAACACCGTTTTAAGAGTCCCCGCTTTTAAGTTATGTGTTGTCAATCTATGTATTTTGTGTGCGCGCCTATATAATTTAGTCATGAGTTACGAATCTGTTAATTTTGGTGTACCTGTGGATGAAATCGCGATAAACGAGTCAAAGGAGCGAGTAGCAGAGGATGCACGAAGGAAAAACACCTCAACACGATCTGTTACTAAGGAGTATATATCGTCACTAGTCCGACAACATCAAGAAGAATCGCCTCAGGTTTATACCAGCACAAAATTGGGAGCGATCGGTACATTAAATCTAGGGACGAGACCACTTTCTGTAGAAAATTTATCCCCGACCACTGAAAATATACGTTCTGTTGAGCACTTTTTAGCCGAGCGCGGAGCAATACAAAACAAAAATGTACGCATCATACCGTTGGA
>MEWG01000013.1:0-4400 GCA_001773295.1 candidate division WWE3 bacterium RIFOXYD1_FULL_39_9 | reverse complement strand
CTCCTGATTTTGAGCCGTTTGGTAGAAAGGAGCTTTTAAGAAAGCTGTACGGCGAAAATTCCACAGAAAAGTATAACGTTGTCCGTGTTATCGAACGTTCGGATATGGAAGAGCTTTGGAAGCAGGTTGAGGAGTTTGCTAAAGAGCCGAAGATAAAAAAAATGTTGAATGGGAATTCTCTCACTAACCTCACACCGTATCAGGCAGCACAGTTAGTCTATCGACTGATCGATGCAAAGATCGCATATGATTACGAAGCAGTACCTGAGTATTTCAAGGCACTGAGCAAAGAGGATCAGGAAAGATTAAATTCAATAAAAGAGAAAGATCCGGAAGAATACAATACCTATATCCGAGAACGAAACGTTGATTTAGATAGCATGACTGCAGAGGAGTTGTTAAAGCACGGACGCGGTGTGTGCCGACACAAGGCAGGGGCAGCTAGCGCTGTATATGAAGCAATCAAAGAAAAACAGGAGGGCCCAAACTTGAACGGAACATACATGATTTATTACGGAACCCGCACAAACTTTTCTGCATCTATACACGCTGTAGAAAATCATGCGTATAACTTGCTTGTTATATCACGAGAAAATGCCGACGAGTCAGCTCCCGACGCTGACGGCTATTTAGATGTAGTAGTTCTGGATCCTACCATGGAGAACAGTATTATAAGATACGATACGACTAGTGAGAGGGTTTCTGCAGCGCTGGCGTTTATAAAAAGACGTGGTAATTTATTTCTTAAATCAGGAGTTACAGGGGCTTACATGGCTGCGAAGGAGCTAACTGCAGCTTACCTTGAGAAGCACGAGGAAGTTCCCTTGGATCCGGTAGTATTTTCCGATTATTTTGCAGCATTTGCATCAAAACGTGAATTTGATTCAAAATCAGAAGCCCTTGTCGCGGTATTCAACAAGGTTCCAAAGGAGGACAGAATTAAGTTTTTCAACACCTGTTACGAAGCTGACCCTACATCTTCCAGCATATTATTAGTCGGTTCCAATAGGAGAATAATGAAGCAGCCCATGGCGGAGGCTTTATACGTACTAATGATGCAGGAAGACTTTTCAGGAGAGAGCGGGCCGGCAGCCGGCGCACGCACACACATATACGAGCAGCTTTATAATCATCCTGAGTCGGGAAATTTTGCTAATCTAGCTATGAAGACATATTTTGATACAAAGGGTACTCCCGGTGAGCTTGTGTCAGAGGCACTCACATCTGCTTTTGGGTTTGAGGAAAATGAAACAAAAAAAGATTCCGAATCGAAAGTAGATATGGGTCTTGCAGATAGGTTTTGTAAGCATTGCAGGTCAGTTTTTGAAAGTAACCCTAAATTGGACATTACCGGAGACTTCGTTCAGACATACACCGAAATTGTTAGACGATCCTTTGAAGACAAGAGCATTCCTGAATCTGCGGAATGGGTGGTAACTTCAGAAAAAGCAATACAGTGGATGTACAACCGCGTTATAGGAAGAGAGTTGGCGGTATTTAACAGCCTACACTCCGAGATAAACACAATATACACCAAAGACGACGAAGTCTGCATCTCCCCTATCCTCGCAAGATCAGTTTACAAAGGCATAGAGAATAAAGACTTTTACGTCAGAGACATTAAGACGGAAGTAGCAGCAGAATTCATTAAGTACGACTTAGCCTTATTTGATACTGAAAGTACGGGAATATACAAATCCTCGGAAAACGGGGACACGGTTTCCCAAGGAGCCTTTAAGGTTTTGGAGGTGGCTATGAAAATGTATACACAGAGGGGCGAAAAGCCTGGAGAAAGAGAAAAAAAGCTAATTGACACTGCGCTTAACTTCCTAAGAGAGAAAAATCTAGTATCCTTGATAGACGGCAAAGTTTTGTTAAATTATTTACAGATTGTAAATGAGGAGTAAATTATCGGCATGGATCCAAAGTTCGAACATAAAAAAATAGAAGCTCTGATTGCGGAGAGGTGGAAAACCGGAGGATACTTCAAAGCTGAGAGAGACGCTAAGAAAGAGCCTTTTACTATAGTGCTTCCTCCGCCGAATGCTTCAGGCAGAATGCATACAGGAAATGTTTTAATGGTGGCCATAGAGGATTTGTTGATCCGTTGGAAAAGGATGAAGGGCTACTCCGCTCTGTGGGTTCCTGGTACAGATCATGCGGGTTTTGAAACACAGACTACGTTTGAGCGCGAATTAAAGAAAAAAGGTAAATCACGGTTTGATTACGATAGAGATACTCTTTACCAGATGATTTGGGATTTCGTGCATGAAAACAAAGCCCTTATTGAAGGCCAAATACAGGCCATGGGCGCAAGTGTGGACTGGAGCCGATACACTTTTACACTTGACCCGGAAGCTGTTGCCACCGTTTTGGACACTTTCGAGAAAATGGAAAAAGAAGGTTTGGTTTACCGCTCAGATTACGTTGTTAACTACTCTTTTAAGTGGGGCACGACTTTTAGTGACGCCGAAACTACCTTTAAGGAGAGAAAAGATCCGCTTTATTACATTAAATATGGCCCTTTAACTGTTGCTACAGTCCGTCCGGAAACTAAGCTCGGCGATACTGCTTTGGCAGTAAATCCAAACGACAAGCGATACAAAAAATACATTGATACAGAGATAGAATTTGAAGATGTAACCGGTCCAAATAAGCTCAAAGTAATAGCCGATAGTTATGTTGACCCTAAGTTTGGTACAGGAGTGCTCAAGGTAACGCCCGCGCACGACAAGAACGACTTTGAGATCGGTATTAGGCATGGTTTAGCAGTAAAAAACGTTATTAGCACAAATGGGCGTATGAGTGATAACTGTGGAAAATACGCCGGATTAAAAGTTTTGGAGGCCAGAACAAAGATTATCGAGGACCTAGAGGCTTTAGGCTCAATTGAGAAAATTGATGCGGAATATTCCCATCCGGTGCCTGTAGATTATAGAAGTGAGGATTACATTGAACAGTTGGTTTTACCGAATTGGTTCATAAAAGTAGATGATTCTAAAAAATCGTTGAAAAAGCCCGCCTACGACGTTGTTAAAGATAAGAAAGTGAAGATTTATCCAAAATGGCGAGAAGCCACATATTTGAGATGGGTGGAAAACATGCACGACTGGGCTATATCCAGACAAATTGTTTGGGGAATTCGAATTCCGGCTTGGTATAACTTAGAGGAGAACCCTACAGTGCACGTTGTTTTCTTGGATAGTTCAGGTAAGGCGGTCAGTGGAAATGCCGGAGATTTGCTCAAGACTTATTCCTATGAAGAAATAGAAAAAGGACTGCAGTCGTTAAATGCCCCCAAAGAGTGCAAGTACATAGTTTCAAAGAAAAAGATGGGTAAGCCTTATTTACAGGAAACTGATACATTCGACACTTGGTTTAGCAGTGGGCAGTGGCCTTTAGTGACTTTGCACTATCCGAATTCTGAAGACTTTAAGTACTTCTACCCTACCAGTGTTTTAGAGACGGGTTGGGAAATTGTAACCCGCTGGGTTTCCAGAATGATTATGTTTGGTATCTACCTAACCGGCGAAGCGCCGTTTAAGGATATTTATCTGCACGGCCACATTAGAGCCATTGACGGCAAAAAGATGAGCAAAAGTCTTGGTAATGTTATTAACCCTGAGGATTATATTGCAGAGTATGGGGTAGACGCTTTGCGAATGGGATTAATTAGCGGTACTGCAAACGGCAGGGACTTTAACTTCCCTAAAGATAAAATACTCGGGTATCGCAATTTTGCCAACAAAATATGGAACATGACCAGATTTATGTTGATGATGATGGAAAAAGAAGATTTTACTAAGTACGAAGATTTGCCGGAGTATTCTAAAGATGCGGCCAAAACTTATTCCGAAGAAGAAAAAGAGATTGTAAAAGGACTGAATTCTTTAATCAAACAGGTGGATAAGAATTTAGAGAAGTATAGATTTGCTGACGCAGGCGAAGCAATTTACCAGTTTATGTGGCACGAGATCGCCGATAAATATATTGAGTACGTGAAAAACTTGGAGGACAAGAGAGTTGCGCTGGGGTTGCTGCGACACGTAATGCTGAACTGCTTGAAGCTTTTACATCCATTTATGCCGTTTGTAACCGAGGCTATTTGGCAGGAAATCCCCAGAAATGTTGCCCGTGACTTAGCTGATAGTGATTGGCCGGAGGCTTAAGAAATTTTTCAACCTATATAATTAAGGTTTTACGATCGATTTGCAATATTTTTTTATTCATTTTATTTGGTTTGGCACAAGGCTTGTTTATACCGATGCTGCGAGATAAGAAGCTAGTTCACAAGTTGACTTTTTTTTCGGGTAGTGTAAACTTCAAGCATTCAAATTAGGTTATCTTATAGCAGATCAGTTATAAGGCGATCTATCCCCCTTTTGCATGGATTGTACATG
>MEWG01000012.1 GCA_001773295.1 candidate division WWE3 bacterium RIFOXYD1_FULL_39_9 | reverse complement strand
TAGGTCTTCGTTTGTGAATCACCTGCGTCAAAGCGGATGGTCGGCGTGGTTTTCATGAGGCTTCAACCCTAAAAGGGCGCCTTTCCATAACCCAACCAATCCGCGGATCGCCGGAAAAAGCAAGTGCGATATTTTTTCAATTTCGCTTGAGATGGCACCTACTATACCATACTATAAGGTATGTGTCAATGCTCAAACACAGGCCATTCTGTCATTCAGTATCTAAATTATACAACAGGAAAACTTAATTTTAGGTGATATCGATATTAGCTTGTTTAGCGTGAGTTTGGATAAATCTTTTTCGTGGAGCAACTTCCTCGCCCATCAACATAGTAAAGACCTCATCTGCTTTAGCAGCGTCGTCTACCTGAATCTTTTTCAGTTTTCTTGTTGACGGATCCATAGTTGTTTCCCAAAGCTCGTCAGCATTCATTTCTCCAAGACCTTTGAACCTTTGGATAATAGACTTTGGTCCATTTGCAGTTTTCAAAAACTCCAGTCTCTCAGGATCATCAAAGAGATATTTCTTTTCTTTGCCCCAGACAGCTTTATATAAAGGAGGAACTGCTACGTGAACATGTCCGCCTGCAATAAGCTCCGGCATATGTCTATAGAAGAATGTTAAGTACAAAGTCATGATGTGCATACCATCCGCGTCAGCATCAGCCATTATTATGATTTTGCCATATCTAAGTTTCTCAGGATCGTATTGTTCGCCAATCCCGGCTCCGATAGCAATAATTAGGGACTTAAATTTATCTGAATCAACAATCTTATCTAATCTTGCTCTTTCGGTGTTCAAAATTTTTCCAAATAACGGCAAAATTGCCTGAGTTTCTCTATGTCTTCCCTGTTTTGCTGAACCACCTGCGGAATCTCCCTCGACAATAAACAACTCGGTTCTTTCCTTATTCTTATCTGAGCAGTCTGCCAATTTACCTGGCAGAACTCCCCCGCCCTCTAAGGCCGTCTTTCTAATAACTGTATCTCTTGCGGCTTTGGCCGCGATACGAGCTTTTAATGCCAAAACGTTCTTTTCAACAATTCCGTAGGCTTCTTTAGGATTTTCATCCAAAAACCTTTCAAGAGCCTCTTTTACCACGGTATCTACAGCCTGTCTGACATTGGTATTACCCAGTTTTGCCTTGGTTTGGCCTTCAAATTGAAGTGTCGCTGAATCAAGTTTTACAGAGATTACCGCAGTTAAACCTTCTCTAAGATCGTCACCGGAAAGGTTAGCTTCCTTTTCCTTTATAATGTTGTTTTTTCTGGCGTAATCATTGACGGTCTTAGTCAAAGCCGATCTAAAACCGGTCAAGTGTGTACCACCTTCGGAGTTTTTAAGATGATTTGCAAATGTGAGTACTGTTTCCGAAAAAGAATCATTATATTGAAGCGCGGCCTCCACCAAAATATCATCGTAGACCTTGGATACGTAAAATGGTTTTTCGTTAATAAGTTTTTTATTCCTGTTGAGTGATTTTAGGTAAGCTTTTATTCCGCCCTCGAAATAGTAGTTGTAGTGAATGTTCTCTCTGTGATCGATTAGCTCAAATCTAATTCCGGCTGTAAGGTAAGCATATTCACGAAGCTGGTTCACAAAGAACTTAATATCAAAATCAGTTGTTTCAAAAATGGTTTTGTCCGGTAAGAATTGGACAATGGTTCCGGATTCATATTTCCAGTTGTCTAGGTCAAGATCCCAACCGGCTTTTTTTAGTTTGGTAGGTTTCTTTGGATCAAATGGTTCGACCGGTCTGATAACATGGCCGCCGTTTTCATATTCCTGGATAACAGTTTTCTTCTCTCTAATAACTACGACGCGCATCCATTCGGAAAGTGCATTAACAACTGAGGAACCTACACCGTGAAGACCGCTTGATACTTTATAACCACCACCGCCAAACTTTCCACCTGCGTGCAGTTTTGTATAAACAAGTTCAAGTGCAGACACACCAAATTCTTTTTTTATTTCAAAAGGAACTCCTCTTCCGTTGTCGTAAACAGCAACTGAGCCGTCTTTAAAAAACTCGACTTTTACGTGAGAGGCAAAGCCGGCCATAGCTTCGTCCATGGAGTTGTTTACAATTTCAGTAACAAGGTGGTGAAGACCTTCCTGACCTGTTGAACCTATGTACATACCGGGTCTGATTCTTACCGGCTCTAATCCTTCTAGGACTTGTATTTGATCTGCTGTGTAATTTGAGGCCATGACTAAATGATTGTATAGCAAGTTACCGATGCTTTCAACATATCTAAAGTTGCAAAATGTTGGAATTTTACGATAAATTACCTAAATTAATAACTATTATAATAGGTGAAGGAAGACATTTTCTAATCCTAGTCGGGCGTTTACGTTGGTCTTTTCCAAATCCTGTTTCAACTGTAGTGTTAAATTCAGATTCTCAGCATTTTCGGCCGTTGGATTTTTGAGAAGAACTTCTCTACCCTGAACCACCCAATTATCCAGCATATTGATTAAATCCTCTCTTTCCTCTTTTGCAAGTTCTATTGCTAATTCCAGTCGCTCCCCCACTCTCATTTTTAGAATATCTTCAAAATTATTTGCTGCATCTTTTTCTGAACTAACAGTTTCTGCCGAGTTGGTGCCTCTAGTCTGATCAGGATTAATCTTTTTACATCTTGATTGTACGGTTTCCAGCAACGCCGAAGCAGTTGGAGTCAGTAAAAAAATAAGCGCGAATTCCGGCGGTTCTTCCAGAGTTTTTAGAAGTGCGTTTTGTGCCTCTGTCGTAAGTCGTTCGGCTTTATCAAAGATCAAGATCTTATTCTCATGCGAAAACGGTTTTTCCTGCAAAAATTTAATTGCAATTTTCACCTGTCCA
Organism: candidate division WWE3 bacterium RIFOXYD1_FULL_39_9; assembly: GCA_001773295.1. Classification (GTDB taxonomy): domain Bacteria; phylum Patescibacteriota; class WWE3; order UBA101185; family UBA10185; genus OXYD1-FULL-39-9. The sequence goes on along the minus strand of MEWG01000012.1, from coordinate 8,817 downwards.
ATTCCAATGTTTTTCTTTTCCTTTTCAGTAGAGATGATTAGAATATCAGGGTTATTCTCGCTATCCAAGTTAAAACTTGTTTTTGGAGTGTGCTTTTTCAGCAAATCTTCTAGAAGTGCTTTCCGGACATTTTCCTTATTACCGGTAACAATAAATGAAATTCCCATATCGGAAGTATATTAACATGTTATGAAGTTGTATTGTTCGATCAGCTCTTTGTTGATATCATTATTTTGTATAGAAAGTACTGCCCTATGTTCCAAATAGATACAGTTAAAACAGTCGCAGACGTTTTGTTCGAGAAGAAATTTATAAATTCTGATCAACTGTCTGCCATAAAATTTGAGCACGTAAATACCGGTAAGAGCCTAGAATCTATTGTCAGAGAAAGAGGATATGTTGGTGCAGATGATTTTGCACAGGCTCTAGGCGAAGCATATGGTATCGAGTACGTTAACGTTAACCCCCATCAAATAGAACCAAATCTTCTAGATAGCGTGCCTTTGGCAGTTGCCCGTAAATATCATATTGTTCCCTTTGAATTAAAAGATAATAGACTCTCGTTAGCCATGGCAGATCCTCTGGATCTTCAGACCATAGATTTTGTAGAAAGAAAAACTGGTTACAAAGTAATTCCATATATCGCTACAGAGAAAAATATTGAAAAGGTTTTAGAAGATCAAAAAGGTAAGGAGCTTGGCGAAGAAATTAGCGCAGCTTTAGAGGAACTTTCACAAAACACACTAAAAATTGAGGAAACAAATCAGGAAATTACCGACGCTACAATTAGAGATGCGCCTATTGCTCGTATCGTAGGTATGGTTTTGGAAACTGCAGTTAAAACCGGTGCTTCAGACATTCACTTGGAGCCCGCCGAAGAAAAATCTAGATTGCGCTACAGAATTGACGGAATTCTTGAAGAAAAAAGAACTATCCCAAAAGAAATGCACGATTCTGTTGTAGCTAGAATAAAGATTCTTGCCAAAATGAAAATTGACGAGAAAAGAGTTCCTCAGGACGGTAGATTTAAGGTTGAGGTCGGTAATTCACAAACTGACCTGAGAGTTTCAACACTCCCCACTATTTACGGTGAAAAAGTCGTTATTAGGCTTTTGAAGGAAGAAGGTACTGTTTTTACATTCCGAGATCTGGGAATGCGCGGTTTAACCTTGAAAAGATTTGAAGAAGTTTTATTAAAACCCGACGGAATGATTTTGGTTACAGGCCCTACTGGTTCAGGTAAAACTGTTACATTGGCATCAGGCTTGGCTAAGCTTAATACTGTTAGAGTTAACATCGTTACACTTGAAGACCCGGTGGAAATTCGTGTAGCCGGAGTAAATCAGGTTCAAATAAATCCACAAGCAGGACTAACTTTTGCCAATGGACTAAGGTCTTTCCTACGACAGGACCCGAACATTATAATGGTAGGAGAGGTTAGAGACGGTGAAACCGCAGAGCTGGCGGTTCACGCAGCTTTAACAGGCCACCTTGTCTTGTCTACTTTGCACACTAATTCAGCGGCCGGTGCCCTGCCCCGTCTACTTGATATGGGTGTAGAAAGCTTCTTACTTTCCTCTACTTTAAATGGAGTTTTGGCGCAACGATTGGTTAGGCGTGTGTGTCAGGACTGTAAAGAAGCAATGGATCCGCCTGACGAAGTTAGAGACTCAATAGCCGAGGTTGTGGAGCAGGTTTCTAAGAATAAGGCTCTAATGACTAAAGACACAGAAGTAGCAAAAGTGGTTAAGGACTTCACACGCGACAAATTTAAACTAACAAAAGGTAAAGGTTGTTCACGTTGTGGCAACTCAGGTTACAGAGGGAGATTAGGAATTTTTGAAATGTTGCCCATGAGCGATAATATAGCTCATCAGGTTTTGGAAAACAGTCCAGCAAATCTAGTCGAAGCTGCAGCAATCGAGGAAGGGATGCTGACTTTGTTACAAGATGGTTTCTTACGAGTTGTTGAAGGCCAGACCAGCTTGGAAGAAGTTATGAGAGTTGCAAAATGAAAATAAATGCTACCCAACTATTGGAAAAAACCATAGCTGCGAATTCTTCAGATCTTCATGTTGTTGTAGGAGCTAAGCCATTTTTAAGAATTAATACAAAGCTTTCTGTGATGGAGGATATGCCTCCCTTTACGGTAGATGACGTTGAGTTTTTTCTTTCACAGATTTTAGACCAAGATCAGCGTCAAATTTTAGAAGTAAATAAAGAACTGGATTTTTCGATTTCATTAGGTACTAAGTCGAGGTTTAGAGTAAACGCCTTTTATCAAAAAGGTTACCCCTCAGTAGCATTAAGAGTTATTCCTCTTGTTATACCAAGTATCGAGAGTTTAGGCTTACCTTCAAATTTAATAAATATCTGCGATCTTAAACAAGGGCTTGTGTTAGTCGTAGGTCCTACTGGGCAAGGTAAATCAACCACTCTTGCCGCAATGATAGATAGGATAAATGATTCGAGATCCGAGCACATACTAACGGTTGAAGATCCTATCGAGTACGTGTTTACAAATAAGAAATCTTTAATCGAGCAAAGAGAAATGTTTTTGGATACTCACTCTTGGGAAGTTGCACTAAAGTCTATTCTCAGACAGGACCCGAATGTAGTTTTAATTGGAGAAATGCGAGATATAGAAACTATGTCTGCTGCCCTCCAGATTTCCGAAACAGGTCACTTAGTCTTTGCAACTCTGCATACTACATCTGCCTCGCACACAATTGAACGTATTATTGCCTCTTTCCCAGAATCAAAACGTGCTGAAGTTCGTGTTCAGCTTGCGCAAGTAATTGAAGTTATCATCTCGCAGAGACTTCTTCCGTCAGAAAAGAAAGGCATGGTTCCGGCTGTAGAGATAATGTTAGGAACAGATGCAGTTAAAAATATCGTCCGTGAGGGTAAAACGCACATGCTTGATAATGTTATTAACACTAGCGCCCAAGTTGGAATGATTAGTCTTGAAAGAAGTCTTGCAATTCACGTAAGTGGCGGTCTTGTCGATTACGATGTCGCTGCAAAGTACACCTCCAAACCAGACGAATTAAAAAGACTTTTGGATCTTGTTTCTAAAGGAAAGCTTTAACATATGGCTATTTATAAATACGTAGCAAAAGATGTTTCAGGGTCCTCTCGTTCAGGTACAGTTGATGCACGTACAAAAGAATTAGCTTTGAATTTACTAAAAACTCAGGGCTTGTACGTAGTTTCTTTGGAGGAGCGCAAAGACACGATACTTGATCAAATTTTAAGCTTTCGTGGTGTGCCCGGTGGTGAAGTTGTCTCCTTTACAAGACAATTCTCTACAATGATCTCCGCAGGCTTGCCCATATCGCGCGCCTTAGAGGTTTTGGCTTCTCAAACCCAAAATAACACTTTCAAAAAAATGTTAACAGACATACTGCGTTCAGTTGAAGGAGGCTCGTCCTTGTCAGCTGCACTTGGCAGATATCCGTCAGTCTTTCCATCTACATACCAGGCGCTAGTCAATGCGGGTGAATCATCAGGTAGAATGGATGAAATTCTAAGAAGACTTGCTACCACCATGGAGGCGGATCGTGAATTAAATTCTAAGTTTAAAGCCGCAATGGTTTATCCAATCATTGTCTTTATAGCAATGTTGGGTGTTTTTGTAATATTAATGATCTTTGTAGTTCCTAAACTCGCAGATATGTATAAAGGGCTTAATGTTCCCCTACCCGCTGTAACTCAGGCGATGATAGCCACATCGGATTTTATGGTCAATTATAAATTGCCGCTATTAATTGGAACTGTAATCGCAATCCTTTTAATTAGGTATGCTTTAAAAACTGATGAAGGAAGATTTTTGGTAACCGAAACAGTTTTTAGACTTCCGGTCTTTGGAAAAATAAATAGACTTAAAGAACTTTCACAGTATATGCGTACTTTATCCTTACTAATGACATCTGCAATTCCAATTGTCGAGGCGTTGAATATCGTTTCGTCAGTTGTTACAAGCCATACATACCAAAAAGCCGCACTTGAAGCCGCCAAACAGGTTGAAAAAGGTAATCCCTTGTCAGCATATTTTAAAGGCAACCCAATATTTCCGCCGGTTGTTGGCCAAATGGCAAGTGTTGGTGAAGAAACAGGTAAAATGGACGAAGTTTTGGACAGAGTTGCAAACTACTATGACGGTGAACTTGACCATTTGATTAAAGGATTATCCTCTGCTTTGGAGCCAATCATATTGGTCATGTTAGGTACGATGGTAGGATTTTTAATCATTTCGATCATTACACCAATATATAAAATTACTAGTGCGATTTAATTGTGATTTGTATAATAAACTTATTACATCGAGCAGAGTGAGATATAATTAAATTTGTAATGAACCGAGGGGAGGTGAAACAACACAAAAAGTAAATATGACAAAACAAAAAGGTTTTACACTTATAGAGTTGCTGGTTGTTATCGCAATCGTAGCAGTTTTAGCCGGTGCATTGTTAATTGCAATTAATCCGCAGTCAATGGTTCAAAAAGGTAGAGACTCAAAACGATTACAGGATATCGATACTCTGGTACAAGCAATTAACCTTGCTTTAGCAGACGGAGAAATCTTAATAACCGACACAACAGGATGTGCTAACTGTACAAGTACAGGAGACACGGCAGTAGATGGAACCGGTTACGTTCCTTTCACTATTCCTTTAAACAAGACTGGTTTATCCAAGTTTATTGCTGCACTTCCTACCGATCCGTTGAACACTGCACCTAATATCTATACATATGCTTCAGACGCAACAAACTTTGAGGTAAATGCAGTTCTCGAGCATGCGGATAATCTGGCTAAAATGACTACAGATGGAGGTAATAACGCCGCGATATACGAAAAAGGTACAACGTTGACGCTTATTAACTAAATCTGTAACTCACTGCCTGTGATTATAGATAAAAAAATCATGGGCGGTGCTTAACAGCGCCGCCCTGTTTTTGTAGCTGTGTTTTTGTAGTAGAATAGTTTATATGGGTTATATCTATTATTTTTTTGTATTTGTGGCGGGTACTTTCTTTGGTTCATTTATCAACCTAGTTTCAGATAGAACTATAACCGGAGAGACGATACTTACAGGTCGTTCAAAATGCGATCACTGTAATAAACCACTCGAACCTCAAAATCTTGTTCCGGTTCTTTCATATTTTTTTCAAAAAGGCCGCTGTACTTTTTGCGGAACAAAATTATCCCTTTATTATCCATTATCTGAGATATTATCCGGACTGCTTCTTGTATATTCTGCAATAATTACTTCACTATTTAGTAACTTTTCCCAGTACACCTTAATTATGTTTGTTTATATAGCCGTGGTCTTGTACTTTTACCTGATTTTATTTTTGACTGACGCAAAATATTCGTTATTGCCTGATAAGGTCGTGTTTACTGCAATTGCTTTTGTAATAATTTCTTTAGTTGCTATCACCACGTATGATTTAGCAGTTTATTACAATCAACTTGCAGGCGACGCTTTTGGAAAATATTTATTGCAGGCGGGACTTTGGAATTATGAAGTAATTGCAGCTCTGAAAAGATTTATTTTGTTGTTTATAAGTTCCTTTGGTATCGCGGCTTTTTTCTTGTTTCTCATTTACATTACACGTGGCAGAGGCATGGGTGGCGGTGACGTGAAGCTCGGGTTGCTGATCGGTCTGTTTAACGGCTTTCCGAATAATATTCTCGCAATTTTTTTAGGCTTTTTATTTGGAGCGGTTTACAGTGTTGTGCTCATGGTTCTAAAGAAAAAAGGCATGAAGGATGTCATTCCATTCGGACCTTTTTTGATAATCGGAAGTATAATTGCATTTACCTGGGGAACTGAAATTTTAGACTGGTATTTTAATTTTCTTTAGAAAACTATTTTAAGCTTATCTAATTTTTAACAATAGTTACTTCAGGCTGTTTAGTTAAATCTGTTTTTGGTTGTGCCGGAGGCGGACTCTTTGGAATTGTAAACGAAAAAGTGCTTCCCTTGTTTATTCCATCAGAGGACGCTTGAACCGTACCTCTCATGCCCTCTATGTAAAGTTTTACTATGTAAAGTCCCAATCCCGTACCTCCTGATTCTGCAACGGTCTGGTAAGAGTTATCTAAACGACCAAACTTATGGAAAAGGTGTTTTTGATCTTCGATAGAAATGCCGGCGCCCGTATCTATCACGGAAACATTAACATAGTTGTCATCTTCAGTAACTTTAACTTTGATACCTCCCTCTCTGGTAAATTTAAGTGAGTTGCCAATAAGATTAATCAGTATCTCAGTAAACTTGCCCAGGTCAGTAAATCCAAACATCTGTTCATTTTGATTTTCTAATTCCAGATATATTTTTCTCTCGTCAGCCTTAACTTTAAGATCAACTAAAATATCTCTAATTAACTCAACAATATCCAGTTTCTTAATATCAAACTCTACCCTACCCTGCTCCATTCTGGATATGTTCAGCATGTCATTTATTAAGGCAATCATTCTTTCGGTACTTGTGACTGCTTTGTTCAGATATTCTGTTTGCTTTTGGTTGAGCTGGCCCCCTTTTCCTGCGTTAAGCATCCAGAGGTAACTTTTAATTATGGTCATAGGAGTTCTAAGCTCATGAGACGCCACTGAAAGGAAGTCATCCTTCAATCTATCTAATTGTTCTAATTTTTCATTTAAAATTTTAAGTTGAGACCTTTCAACTTCAAGGTGTGAATACAATTTGGAGTTTTGTACGGCCATTGCGACTAAGTCGCTAAAGTATCTAAGTAACGCTTTCTCTTGATCTGTTACCTCTTCCTCACGCTTATTCATGCTAAAGATCATTATTCCAATACTTTTACCTTTTATTTGCAGCGGGTACACCATGCTTGTCTTAATCCCTGCGTTTTTCTGTGAGGCTATTGCGTTTTCCGGCGAAATTGGAGGCGTCAGAATGTCAGGAAAATATTGAGTAATTTGAACTGTCCCCTCTTTTAGAGCTTTTATGCATAGATTTTTTTCTTCATTTAATGGGATAACAATCTGATCAAAAGGTAATTCGGAAACTTCACGTGTTTTTCTTGCTTCAGTGGTTTGTGAAAGTGAGACCCTTTTTAACACTTGCTCATCTTCGTCAACAAGTGCCAAAACTACTACCTTATATCCGAGGTCAAGATAACCTAATTCAGTAAGGATTGCGTCGACAACTTTTTGTACTACTTCTCTAAAGTCTAGAGTGTCCAGAATGATCTTTTCCAGTTTCCACAACGCGTCTAACGTATTAAGCGTATCTGGCGTGAGCTTATTATTGGGCATTAGAATAATGTTACCACACGTATAAACGAACTTATTTTATGGAATCAACGCCTGCCTGCGCACATGCTAAATCCTCAGTAACATCGTACGACCCCCCTACTCCAATCCCACCTGACAGTTTTCCTGCAATAACTATAGGCAGCCCTCCTGTGACGGTAGTTAGTTTTCCTCCATCCAAATCGGATACACCATAATAAGGTTTGTCCGGACCTGCGTATTTAGCTATTTCACCTGTGGGAAGACCTAATGTGCCGGAAGTATAAGCTTTTGCGGTTGCAAACATAGGACTGACGGAAACTGCCCCATCCATTCTATGAATAGCAATTATTACACCGCTTTCGTCAACTATAACTACCGATACCTTGATGTTCAGTTCGGCCGCTTTCTTTTCAGCAGCCTCCAATGCTTTCTTAGCTTTTTCGAGTGTCAACAATTTGACACACCTCCCTTCGAGTCCTGTCCTAGATTTTTAAGTTAATAACTTTATCAAAGTCACGACCCGCAGATGCTTCTCTGCACCTCGCGTTTTTCCAGATAATAAATTCGTAAGGTCTCGAAAAACCGCTTTTGGTTTTTACCAAAACTACTGTTCTATAACTGGACCCTCCCTTTTCAAACCAGTCCACGTCCCATGAAAGAGTTCCATCTACCTCTACGAAGTCATTTACTATTAATATACCATTTTGTTTCAAGATCTTCCCTATATTTTTCAGTGTCTTTTCTCTTTCTTCATCCTCGAGTTGATAAAGAAATGTACTTGCAATTGCCGCGTCTAATTTAGGAAGTTTTTTTTCATTCCAAAGAGAGTTAATATTTTTTGCATCATACTGATAAAAATCAGTTTTAGTCTTATTCCACAAGAATTCAATTAGAGTTTCTGTTTCTTCCAAAGAACCAAGTTCCCCCGGATAAAAACTACAGGCCAGCGCCCAAGTTAGTTTTTCTTTTGGGTTAGTTATATCGACTGAAATCCCTTTTTTCACGTTTACGCTATCTTTGACTAGTTTGTTTATTGTGCTGTCGCCAGTGTTGTCTTTGATGCGCATGTAAGGATAATCAAGCTCTATACCCGGCAACCCGATGTTTAATCCGCAACCTATATCCGCAATATTAATCGGTCTGTTTTTATAAATAGCTTTGAGCGCGGCTTTGGGTCCCGCATATCTCTGATACTTTGTAGTTTGAGTATTTTCTGTAGTGTTTTGTATGTAGTGTGTATCAAGCAAAGCCTCATTGTCTAACAAAGCGGAATACTCTTTGATCCAGTCATCCATTTCCATAGTGGCTAAATCCCTCTTGCCGTTGTGATAAATCATTATATATTGAGTAGACCTATACATAAGGTTAGCTAAATGCTTCTCTGTTAGATCTGTTCGCTTATTAATGATATCAGCTAGAAATTGATTAAATTTTTGTGACTCTTTTGCAATCTTTTGTAGAGCCAAATAATAGGCCCGTATGCTTTTATCAGGATGAGTTTTACTTTGTACTTGAAATTCCTTAATTAGTTTTCTGTTTTTTACAACCAT
>MEWG01000011.1 GCA_001773295.1 candidate division WWE3 bacterium RIFOXYD1_FULL_39_9 | reverse complement strand
ATCCACACCAGCCACCCCATCCGGAAATTCCTTTCCTGATCATCGCCGATTCTTATTCGTTTCTCCATCTGATCCGTCACCACAAAGTCCGAAAATCCTATCCCCGGCTTAAACTTTCTCATGGTCCCATTATAATTTCTTACCGCCGCCTGTCTATCTCAGTCCCCCCACCACTTTTACTTTCCTGAGTAATTCATCATCTTCTAAAACTCTGCCGCAGCCGCGAACCACTGCCGTCATCGGGTCCTCGGTAATAAACACCGGCATTTTAGTGTCCTCACTCAAAAGCTTCTCAATCCCCACAATTTGAGATCCACCTCCGGCCAGAACAATCCCCCGTTCCAAAATATCCGACACCAGTTCCGGCGGGGTCTCTTCAATTAGTTCTGCCGCAGCAGCCGTAATCTGTTTTAATACCGGCATCAAAGCTTCCCTTACTTCTGTGGAGGTTACTTTAATGGTCCTGGGCAAACCGGTGCCCAAATCCCTGCCTCTAACCACCATATACTTTATTTGATCTTTATCGCCGTATGCGGTTACGTGGGCATTTCCCAGGGCAAATTTAAGCTCTTCCGCCGTTCTTTCGCCTAACAGTAAATTGTACTTTAGTCTCATAAAATGGATGATCGCCTCGTCCATCTCATCTCCGGCCACCCGGATTGATCTGTTAAGTACAATCCCCCCCAGAGAAATTACTGCCATTTCGCTGGTTCCTCCGCCGATATCAATTACCATCACCCCTCCGGCGTCAGATATTGGCAGCTCAGCTCCGATGGCTGCTGCCATCGGCTCTTCGATCAGATAGCATTTTCTAGCGCCGGCCGACAATGCCGCTTCCTGTACCGCCCGCCTTTCAACTTCTGTCACCCCCGAAGGGATTCCCACCACTACCCGCGGTCGGGGAACTTTAGGGATTATTTGCCCTGACTCGTGCACCATCAGAATGTATTTTTTCAGCATGGCTTCGGTGGCATCAAAGTCGGAAATCACTCCGTCTTTTAAAGGCCTGATAGCCTCAATAGTCGCCGGTGTTCGCCCCAGCATTTTTTTGGCTTCCTCCCCGATAGCCAGTACCTGTTTTGTTTTTTTATGTCTGGCTACTACCGATGGCTCCCGGATTACTATTCCCTTCCCCTTAACATGCACCAAAGTGTTGGCTGTTCCCAAATCAATTCCCACATCATGTGACAATAGTCCAAAAATATAATCAAACATAGCTCTACCACGCAATATACACTAACCTCTCTTTTCCTCAAGCCCCAAGCCCAATCAACTCAGTCCTTATCTCTAGCTGGGTTTAATTATTTTAAACTTGGACCGCTGCCTTCTGGATACCTTATCTGTAGGATATTTAGCAAGTCCAATTTCGCCCTTAATAACCACAAATTCTTCCCATACAATAGCCTCCATCTTATGGCCAATCATCCGGAATATATCTGCACTCACCCCCTCAAAAGCGAGTCAAACTGTCAGACAACAGGCGGGGTACATACTAAGTGCATTCGCAAGGGCTGTCAGTTTCTGTACAATGAACAAACCGGACAATTTGGCAACCAATTAAGATCCGCGGTCTACAGACACCGCACCGAAACGGGAACACAAAGACGCCAAAAGAATAAAGAAGCGTTTTAATCTACCACTCACCGCTCTCGATCGCCCTGCCCTGCTGTTGTTTTTTTTTCTGAGTTGCTCTATTAGGTAAAATACTTGCCGCTCCCTGCCCCTCGACTCCCCGATGCCCGCCCTGATCCCTGTCATTAGCAAAATCCCAGCAATCCTCATGTACCACACCCTCATCCAAAGTCCTACCTACTGGTCCCTCAAATCGATTTAGTTGCGGTTTGTTCTTACTTTTAGCCATAAAGTTTTACTTCAGCTCTTTGAGCCATTTCGAAAATTCTTCCCCCACTTCCGGATGCTTCATAGCCATCGACACTACTGTTTTTAAATATTCAATCTTAGTTCCCGCATCCCGGTAAATTCCCCCTTCAATTTCCTTGGCCAATACTCTCTGCCCGTCTGCCAGCATCAGCTTGAGCGCATCGTTGTACCACAATTCTTCACCCTCTTTCAGTTTATCCTTAGCCTCCTGAATCTTGGCAAAGATTTCCGGGGTAAACAAATAAGCTGTCACCTGAGCCAGATCGGAAGGTGCCTTCTCCTTTCCCGGCTTTTCGATAATTGCGTCAGCGTCAATCAACCCCGGTCTTAATTCCTTACCGGCCGCAAACCCAAACCGCTTGTAGTCTTCATCCGATCTGGCTCTGATCGAGCCCATCACCGAACAGCCGTATTCGTTGTACACCTCGATCAGCTGCTCAAATACCGACTTGCCTCCATTGGTATCAATAAACTCATCGCTCCAGGTATAAATAAACGGCTCATCTCCCACCAGGTTCTTGACGTTTAACAATGGCGTTCCGTTACCATACGGTCCCTTCTGCCTGACATATACAAAATTAGCCATGTCCGAAATCTCGTTTAAGATGTCCAAAAGCGGCCTTTTCTTCTCCCCACCCATCAGAATGTTTTCAGTCAAATCGGCGTGCGGCCGGTCAAAATGGTCCTCGATCGCCCGCTCGTGGTAATTGGTCACCACAATAATGTCCTCGATTCCCGAGTTGACCAGCCCCTCCACCACGTATTGAATAATCGGCTTATCCACTATCGGCAGCATCTGTTTAGGCATAGCCTTGGTTTGAGGCAAAAACCTGGTTCCAAACCCAGCCGCCGGAATCACCGCCTTGGTCACCTTTTTAGCCATGGATCCACATCATAACCCAAAAACACGACTTTTCGCAATCGTGTTAAAATCACTAGGCTATGCCTACCGAACACGGATCCGGACCCAAATCTTCTCAAACCGACTGGGAACACATCCTTTCCCAGGAAGGTATGCCGGCTAAATTGCCGCCAGAAAAACTAGGTACCCGAGTCAGACTAGGTAACGGGCACGGCCAAAAAAGTGAAGCCGATGAACGCTTGGAAGATCGTGGAGGCCATAGTCCCATGTGCCCAATCAATTTAGGTCACGGAGTCAGTTCCAGAGTTGATCAACCCAATGATCGCCCGGTAGAAGATGAGTTGGGTATTTAACAACTAAGTTATTTTTTTCCAATTCTTTAAATACTTCCTGGTTTGCTCTTTCAGCCTCCACCACGTACTGAATAATCGGCTTATCCACTATCGGCAGCATTTGCTTGGGTTTTGGCTTGAAACCAATCAATCATTACTTCTGCTCGGTTATGGTTAGGCTTGCCATGTCCAAAATGGTCACGTGTAATTGATTCTTCGATCACGTCTCGCTCATCCTTTGCTGATAATATATGTTATAGGATTAAAAACAACTGCTTTCTGTGCTAAAATAGCCCAGTGCGAAACTCTAAAATCAACAAAAAACATTTTAAAGTAGCTGTTTTGTGTGGCGGGTTCGAACCCGAACACTACGCTTCAATGTTAACCGGCAATAACCTTCTTAAAGCTCTTCAGAACGCCGGGTTTACCCAAACCAAATTATTTGACGTTAATACTTCGATTATCAGCCAACTTGTCGAATTCAAGCCGGATTTTGCGTTTATGTCCCTGTTCTGTAAATGGGGTGAAGACGGCGTTATGCAAGGAGCGCTGGAAGCCTTGGAAATACCCTACTCCGGTAGCGGGGTTGAGGCAAGCGCTATCTGTAAAAACAAATACTTCTTTTATGCCATTGCCAACTCCTTGGGTATCAAAACCCCCAAGGTCTACTTCTATGGAACCAGCAATGAGTATCATTATGAAAAACCCACCATTAAATACCCGTGTATTGTAAAACCCAGCTATCAAGGTTACTCTCTGGGGGTTTCGCTTATCGCAGAGCAAAAAGACCTAGATTTAGCTTTGAAAAAAGCTTTCCAATTCAGCCACAGGACTGCCATCGAAGAATATATCGAAGGCAAAGAGATTACGGTGGGAATCATCGACACCCCCGACAACAATACTGTCGTATTGCCAATGATTGAGCTTAAATTTAAGCATCACAAAATCCAAGACTCTGATGTCAAGGACGATCCCTCCCTTATGGAAGAAATTATGCCAGCAAAAATTAGTAAAGAACTAGAGGAAAAAATTAGTTCTTCAGCCTTAAAATTATTCAAAAAGATCGGGTGCCAAGGTGTTAGCCGTTTTGATACCAGAGTAACCAATGCCGAAGAAATTTACTTTTTAGAAAACAATACCGCCCCGGGGTTACTCAATTATGAACAAAGTGACTTACCCAAACAACTTCAGAAAAAAGGCATCTCTCTTGAAAGTTATGTTGAGTATATGATTATCAATGGTCTCAACCGTCAAACTAACAAGTTAGAGGTTTTTATTGATTAATGAAAAAGCGATATCTTGTCACATTCTACGATAGTAATTACCTGCCTAAAGCGGTGGCAACCTATTTATCACTGCAGAAATACCATTCAAATTTTGTCCTTTATGCTTTCTGTTTTGATGATCTTTCATATGAAATCACAAAAAAGCTAAATTATCCTAACTTTATTCCCATCGCTCCCAAAGACTTTGAAAACGAGGAGCTGAAAAAAAGCAAATCAGAAAAAGAAAAGCTCTATGAGTATTACTGGTCCTGTAAACCATATATCGTGCTAAAGGTTATGAATGATACTAAGGCTGATATGGTTACATATATTGATTGCGATTTTATGTTTTTTGATAATCCTGAAGTAATATTTCAAGAGATTGGAAATGCTGACGTTTTAATCCAACCTAACAACTTCTCGGTCGACGAAGTCGATCAATTTAAACCTGTTGGCTACTACTGCTCCTGCTGGGAAAGTTTTAAAAACACAAAAAACGCTAGACAAGTTTTAGGTTGGTGGCATCAAAAATGCATGGAGTGGTGTTACGCCAGATTCGAGGACGGCAAATTTGCTGATCAAAAATATTTAGATCAGTGGCGTATTTTATTCAAAGGTGTCCGAGAAAATACTCAAATCGGTGCAAACATCGCCCCCTGGAGTATTCAAAAATACGATCTGTCATCCAAAAACGGGAAAGTCATCGTTAATGGCTGGCCTCTTATTTACTATCACTATCATAGCTTCAGAATGAACCTGATAAATTACAAATATATTATTACTGGTGATAGAGAAAACTTCTACCGGATTCCCAAAGAGGCTGTTTCCCTTGTTTATAGCCCCTACATTAAGCTCCTAAAACAAACTCTCATTGATCTAAAAAAAATTCCGGAATACTATAAATATGCCATCTCCAACCCCGAGAGCTTAATCAAAGTCAAAGACACCAAAGCCAAAGCCGTGTTTACTTCGTACAAAGATGCCGTTACTTCGACAGATAAATTCTAGGCACTAAAGGCGAAATCGAGGCCACTATTTCTTCGGATACGGTATCCCAACTTTTGGCGTGATCTTGCGCTGACAATGAAGTCTTTCCCTGCTTTCCTATTATTGTCACCGTATCCCCCACCTCCACCACCCCAATCCCGGTCACATCTGCATATGCCTCGGACATGGAAACATGACCAATTATCGGCACCCTATGTGAACGAATCAATACAAAGTTGAAATTAGGCCGTCTCGAAAATCCGTCACCATAGCCAATCGGTAATACTGCTATTTTCGAATCAACCGGTAGAGGATTAATCCCATATCCCAAATTTTCACCTGCTCTTAGCCTGCGAATTCGGCTAACACGCGTAAACCACGACAAAACTGGCCTAACTTGAATTGGATATTCCTTTTCATTAGAAGATTGCAATCCATAGAAAGCAGCCCCGATGCGTACCAAATTTAGCTGGGAATCCGGCAGTGAAAAAGCTGAACATCCCGTAGCAGCATGTGTATATTTAAACTCGATTCCTTTTGCACTTAATTTTCTTACCAATTCTTTAAAGTTTCTTAGTTGCTCTGTCGTTGTTTCCAGTGATTTGCTGTCAGCATTTGAAAAATGAGTAAATATTCCTTCAGGTTCTAAATTGTTGAATGCAACAATTTGTTCTATCTGATTCAAAGATTCGTGATAATATAACCCCGATCTCCCAATTCCAGTGTCAATTTCTATATGTACATTAACCTTTGATCGTAGTTTACGGCCATACTCATTTACTATTTTTGCGTACTCATAACTTCCGATACAAAGCGTCAAATTAAATTCTGTTATAGCCTTGCAAAGCTCATCGGGTACCTCATTCAAAACTAAAATTTTACCCGTAAAACTACATTGTCGTAATACAAGTGCTTCCTCAACATAGGCTACGATTGCAAATTCGATTTTTTCTGAATTCAACAAGGGTACGATGGCTCGAAGACCATGACCATACGCATCAGCCTTTACAACAATTCCCAACGTCACCATCGGCCCAAGATTCGAGCGGATTGTTAACAAATTTGATCTCATCGTTTCCAAATTTATTTCAGTCCAAGTGCGATGCATGTTCATTCTCCGTATTTATTCACAAAATTGTTAATCCCCTCCTCCAATGATTCCGCTACCCCCTGAGTCATTTCCTCGTCATAACCAATGGCCACTCTAAGTGAATTGGTATTTTCATATCGCTCGGAATTTTTAAATATTCGAGTAAAAGGAAAGCCGAAAGATGTCCCCTGAACTATGACCGTTTTTTTTCGTTTGGCTGTTTGAATAATTTCCTTAACCAACAAATCACTATAATAAGGGACCAAAACTGACCTTTTCATCATTTCCGGACTGATAGTCAGGTAAATAAATGATGTGTAAAAGTCTTTGCTGTCAGCATAATCCACTCTTACCTGAGAACTAACATCTTTTAATTTGTAAAAAATATCGTGGGCGTTTTGACCGCTATCGTGAACTAACTTGTTGATCAAAGTCGGATTTATTTGTGGCATTAACCAAACAGTTTCCTGAGTGACTAAGGATCCGGTTATCGCCCTAACTCGATCCAAATATTCCCTGTCTTCCTTGAGATGGTGCGAATAAATGGTGACTGCTCCGGCATTAGTCAAATCAAAACCGTAGCCTCGGTGCTTTTGCAGACTAGTAACCAAAAACACAGTAAGATTTTCCGGCAGTTTATCTAGATATAAAGCCACGTCAAATGGCAAAAAACCCAGAGTGTAATCGATCACTAAATATGTCTGCCTCCTGGTAGAAGACGCCATTTCTATGGATTTTTTAAATAGCCTGGAGAGATTCATCTGGCTGGAAAATGGGTACAAACCCGGCTGAGTACAATTGATTGGATATTCTGTCCAAATACAGCTACAACTGGCTTCAATATCTAAAGCATATTCATTGAACCAAAAAACTCTGCGATAATCCTCAATCAGCCATTTCGTCTCAAAATAACTGTTTTTTCCAATATCAATCTTGGATACTCCTTTCTTTCCATATAAAAAATATACCAAAGACGATACGGCCGCCATGCCGCTACTAAACATTAAGGTTGTGGATTTAACAGATCCCAAATCTGGAAAATAACCATTAAGTGAGGTTTCTAAACTAATTGGAGTATAGTCTGATCTTTGATAAACACTATGTTCCAAATCTGACTGGTTCCCGGATCTCTGACTGATCACAGATGGTAAGACTGACGGAGATTGGAAAAAATTACTGTATTTCTTCTTAAACGACCTAATAAAAAAATTCCTGGCGTTTGTATACAATTCCATTTTATCGCCTGCATCGTTTATCGGAATACCCAATTCCTTGACTACGTTTTTTAACATCATATGGCCTTTACAAATTTATCAAGACGGGATTTTACATAAGTAAAACCATTCAAATCTTTGCTATCTGAATAATAGATCAATATCGACAAAGCCAAATTCAAAGTGTAGCAATCAAATCTTTCTTTGTAATTAACAATGACTACATCCTTACTCTTAAAATAATGCGGAAAAACTTTTCTATAGGGCATCACGTCAACCCAAAACCCTAAATATGCCACATCATAAACAAAATCCCCATATTTTGAGTCGCTCCAGTCGATTACTCCGCTTACTTTACCGCGGTTAACTAAAATATTATTCGATCCTAAATCACCATGTATTAATTTCCTTATATTAGGACAGTATTTTACCCGTCTCTCCATGGCTCCATATACACTCATAAAGTAACCTTCAGGCCAATAGCTGCCTTCTCTATACCTATCCTTAACACTCAATAAAAAATCACTCCATGAAACATATCTTCCGTTACCCAACTGATCCCAATCCCCAAACCCCGTCGTTTTTGATACATCAGCTGAATAAATAGCGTGACAAACATCAAGAACTTTCGACACAGATTTAATTAGGTAGTTGTCACTAAAATCATCAAGCAATTTCCCCGGACAGGCTGATGTTACAGAATAATAATTCTGGCCCATCTTGCCAATATAATACGTTTTGGGCACCGGAAGTTCTTTTGAAAAATAGTTATTCCGTACAAATTGATCTTTAAAAAATCCCTGATCAGTCGAGGCGATTCTTAAGATGTAATTGCGCCTGTTCACCTTAAATTTGAAGGCAATAGATTGTTCACTGGATTTCAGCTTTTTCAAACCAACGATCCTCGTTTTAAAAAGATCTTTCAAAAATCCTGGCACACTCCCATCGTCAAGTATTGGAAAATTAGGCATAGATTTGTCATCGTTCAAAAAAAACTTTAATACTATCTATCACTCTCTGAATCTGCTCTTTCGTAATTGTCCCAAAAATCGGCAAGCACAACGATTGATCTCCAACCAACTCAGTCACGGAAAGCTTAAAACTCTTTTTTTTGTAATAATCCATTTTGTGAATAGGATAAAAATATTTTTTAGTCATTATTCCCTCTTGATCTAGAAAGTTATAAAGCTCATCTCTTCTGGAGGTCATAATACAAAAATCTTTATATGTACTTTTATTATTTTTATTCACTACCTGGAACCCAATATCACCTATACCCTTCAACCCTTCCCGATATTTCTCCGCCCACTTGTTTCTTTTAGCAACTTCTATGTCAATTTCAGGTAAAGTCAGACATCCCATGGCTGCGTTCAGCTCTGAAATCTTCCCATTCAAACCTAAAAATTTGGAGTTGTAATCCTCTAAAAATCCATAGTTTCTGGTATACCTGATTCTCTGGGCAAGCTCATCGTTATTGGTTGCGATCAATCCCCCCTCAGCGCTGGTTACCAGCTTGGTCCCGCTAAAGCTAAACACTTCAGCTTCTCCAAAATTTCCCACCTTCACTCCGCGATATTCGCTACCGTACCCATGTGCTGCATCAAATACCAATTTTAATCGATAATTGTTGGCCATCCTTTCCAACTCCGCAATATTGCACGGGTTCCCAAACACATGAGTGGCAACTATTAACTTAGTCTTCCGAGTAATTAACTTAGCCACAGAGGCTGGATCAATACATAAGTTTTTCTTATCGATGTCTGCAAATACTGGTCGAAGTTTGTTCCACATCAGCACATTTGCCGTTGAGTTAAAAGTAAATGAAGGCACGATAGCTTCGCTGCCCTCCGGTATATCCAAAGAGGAAATAACGGCCATCAATCCCAGGTCACCACTGGCTACCCCTATCACATGTTTAACTCCTAAATAGTTAATCGCCAACTGCTCCATCTCCTGACAGTTAGTTGCAAAATTAGACACCATCTTGCTTTCCCAAACGCACTTCAGCCTCTGAACATAGTCATCAAAAGCTGGCATGCTCGGCTGAAACACTGGAATCTTAGGTCTGCTTAGCATACGAAATCGGATCTCTATCGTTGTTTAAATTAAACGCCTCTATCCGCGACTCACAATTACTGCACACCCCACAAGCTTCTGTTAACCCGTTGTGGCAAGACCACGTTAACTCAAACGGTACTCCCAATTCTCGTCCAATCCTCACTGCGCCGATCTTATCCGTCGTCAGCAACGGAGCTATTATTTGAATCGGGGGTTTTAACATAGTTCCCACAGCTATCAATCCCTGCTGAGCTGCAATAAATTCCGGACTGTTGTCCGGACAAATATGATCCCCACCGGTTGATCCGACAATAACTGCCCCCGCTTTCAAACTTTCTGCCAAGGCTACAGCCTGAGAGTGCAAAATCGCATTTCTATTAGGCACATATTCATTGACAGCGGTTGTCATTGTCTCAGCTGCGGTAAGCGATACCCCAGGCAATTGCTTTAATAACTTCACCTCAACCATCATTAACGATGCCCTATAAAAGGTAGCCAATTTTTGCGCACAATCCATTTCTTTCTCCATTGTTTTTTGGCCCCAATCAAAAAACAGGAAATGTGGAATTAAACCCAAATTAATCGCCATTGCTGCAGCCACCGTACTGTCCAAGCCTCCACTCACCTCACACACCACGCTCTTCCGAGTTAACCCGGCCGCAACACTCATCAACTCCCGCATTTCTTTTTCTGTCATATTATCTGTAATTCCCCAAAATATGTAATCGGGATGAAAACCCCCAGCCTCTCTCATTTGCCCACTTCTTCACCTGCGGGCTTCTTTGCTCAAGCGTCTCCACATCAGCCCCTTCAGGCATCAACATTATTCGATCCGCCCCAATCCCCACTTTCTTAACCAAACCCTCTACTTCCTTGACTCTATCAAGGTCATTTACTACAAATTTGAATATTGATTGAGGTAGTTCGGCAATTCCCACCAAAACAGCAGGAACAATTCTTGCACCCGGTCTCATTCCGGCGTTTGATAGCTTCGGTGAGCAATTTATCTGACAATCCTCCAGTCCTTCCGGAAAAATCGTGCCATTTGTTTCAACTTCAACGTCCCACTCCGGCCTTAAAGCTTTTGCGACTTCTACGACCGCCAACCTCTGGAGTAATGGCTCACCACCGGTAACAATCAATCGCTTATTCACACTAGCCCCATAAACGCTCATCCAGGAGGTGGCAATCATGGTCAGAGCCTGCTTAATTGTCACAACCATGTTTGGTTCACCCACCAAAGCCCTCTCAGTATCACAAAAGACACACCTCAAATTACACTTATGAAGCCTAACAAACGTCGCTTCTTTTCCGGCTGAAGGACCTTCTCCTTGCCGGGAGGTGAAAACTTCATTAACCCGCAATTCCAACCCAGACATGCTCATTTTATGTCTCCTCTCTTGCACACCACCTTTGACGTCGGTGTTTCCCACAAATAAATCTCTTCCAGTCTTAAATTCTTCCCATACAAATTGTTAAATTGTGATTCTAAATTCTTAAAAATCCACGCTGCCAGATTTTCTGCTGTGGAGGTAAACGGAACGACAATGTGTTTCATGTCTGGATTTTTTTTGAAAAAATTCATCATCATTAAGTCCTTCTCCCAAACCAAAAATCCATGATCTAATACATCATGCACGTGTTCTAACAACACACTCTTCACATCTCCGAAATCAATCACCATCCCTTCGGATGAATCCGCCTCCTTAGTTACTAGTTCGCCACTCAAGAAAGCCTCCAGTTTGTATCTATGCCCGTGTACATTCCGACACTTAGAATGGTGATTCATAACTCTATGTCCCATATCCCACTCCACTTGACGGGAAACAATCATATTAGCCGTCCTTTTCCGCTTGACCGTTAATATCTCTGAAAAACTGTTCTACCAGTAATCCGTCTGATCTAAACACACCTTTTCTCACAGTCGTTTTTGTCACAAAACCCCTTTTTTTCACCCCACGCATGTTCACACACAAATGCTCTGCTTCAACGTGCACAATCACTCCATTTGGATTCAGGTGTCTTTCCAACGAGTCCGCAATCTGTTTGGTCAGCCCCTCCTGAATCTGCAATCTTCGCGCAAACATATCCACTATTCTGGCAAACTTGGACAATCCCAAAACGTGCCCATCCGGCACATAACCTATATGGACTTTTCCATAAAACGGCGCCATATGGTGTTCACACAAGCTGTAAAAATCGATGTTCGCTACCGTTATTAACTCCCCATATCCGTTACTTTGGAAAACTTTGTACAATTTTGCCTCATCCAATTTATATCCACCCAAAATCTCGTTATACATCCGAATCACCCTATCAGGAGTTTCTAAAAGGCCGGGCCGACTAGTATCCTCACCAAAATGCTCGATTAGTTTATAGACCCAAACCCTGGGGTCCGAATCATCATTCCTTATGGGTAATTTTTTCATACAGGTTTAAAAAAACGGTCCGGCACAATGGCCGGCTGACCTGCTACCGCCAGTTACAAATTAATTCCGCCCACTATATCGTAACCATTACTATAAGTCAAGATACTTTTTGGGTTTTGACTTCGATAAATTTATGGCTAATATCTTCCGCCTTAATTGCCAACATAAAATCTGGTTCATTAATATTACTACAAGACACCAAATCCACATGCACCACTCCATCTTCCGGCCAGGTATGAATTGCCAGATGGGATTGGGAAAGTAAGTAGACCCGGGTTTCTCCCTGAGGCGAGAATTGATGGCTGTCGGACTTGATCACCGTCAGCTTCAATTTTTGAATTATGCTTGCCGCCAGATCGCTGGCCACGTTCTCCCAAACCTCCACCCCTTCCAACCGGATCAACGCTACAAAATGATTAATTAGTGGTGTAGATTGATTCATGATTTTTTCCGGTAATTAAAGCTTTTGTCTTGGGTGTCGTTTCCAGCACAAACAGGCTGCTTGCGCTTCCTATCGACTCGGCTCCCTGGTATCTGTTGAATTTATCCCATACCCAACGCATCATCAACCCCGACTTTGAAATCAGCTCGTAAATCGGTAAAAACCGCTCTTTGGCCCGGTCACTATTACCGAAGCACAAATATACCCTCCCTGTTGGTTTAGCCGGGTCTAGTGCCGCCACAGCCCGCGC
Source organism: candidate division WWE3 bacterium RIFOXYD1_FULL_39_9 (assembly GCA_001773295.1). Taxonomy (GTDB): domain Bacteria; phylum Patescibacteriota; class WWE3; order UBA101185; family UBA10185; genus OXYD1-FULL-39-9. The sequence goes on along the minus strand of MEWG01000011.1, from coordinate 1,806 downwards.
CAAAAACAGTTCCACCCCGGCCGGAGTATACGGCGGATCGGTAAATACCACGTCAAACTTCCCGACCAATTTTGCCGGGAGTATATCCCGGGCATCATAGCTTTCAGTCTCAATCTCCAACTTCTCCAGTTCAGCCAGCTGTCTGATGCTTCCCAGCATCCGTTTGTCTACGTCCAAAGCCACTACTTTTTCTGCCTGCTTTTGTATTCCCACTCCCACCGATCCCCAATCATCATCCCCCAAAAACAGGATTCGTTTCCCGGCTACGTCATCCATGAAATTCAGCAGTTCCGCTCTTCTGGCCACCGTCTCGCGGGTAGCATAAAACTGGTCATAAGCCCTGTTCGGCTCCGGTCTCATGTGGGCATATTTATCCAAAATGGTTAGCATTTTTCGGCCTACTTCCCCGTCCAGTACCCGCCACAAACTGTCATCGGATTGCCAGCCGTCTCCCCATAGTTCCCCCAGGCCCGTTATCGCTTGCGGCAATAATTGGGTTTTATCACTAGCCGGCGCAAACACTCTCGGCCAGGATTGCTTCAGTTTGTTAAGAACATTTCGCGCCACCCCGGTTTTTCGTACCAGTTCATTATTATCTACTGCTTGGCCGTGCTGCAAAATCGCCAAGATTTCCAGGATTTTTTTCGAACTCATCCCCACCTTGTTTGCCACAGATAGCACCATCTGTCTGGTAATAGTTTTCTCCATGTCTACACAATTTTACCCCAAAACAATCACCATTAACACCAAAGCCCACCTCTGATTCAAAAAAAGAAGCGTCCCACAATGTGGACACCGCTGACTGGCTGTGATATCATGTCCTATAGTTTATGAGCGCTGATACCACCATTCTCCGACTCTCTGAAGCGGACATCCACCCTTCCGAAGGTTTAAGTCAACATTTTCTTATTGAATCAACAGATATACAGCACATCGCCCGCCAGATTGAACCGGGGGCTTGTGTTTTAGAGGTAGGACCAGGCACGGGCAATATCACTACCGCACTTGCCGTTCACGCCAAAAAAATTATTGGAGTTGAGATTGACCCGCGTTTCACTCCATTTTTAGCCAATATCCAATCTAAGCACTCAAACGTACAAATTATTTACCAAAATGTGTTGATATTGAATCTTAAAAAACTTATGCTGGCAGCTGAACCAAATGCCCCATGGCAAATCGTCTCGAATCTTCCCTTCAACATTACTGAACCTTTTCTAAAAGCTTTAACGGACCTTCCCATCACAGACGCAATCCTTATTTTGGGGCAGTCCATGACTGAACGTTTAATGGCTGATGGTCCGTTAAATGATCTGCTAACAAAAACGGCAGTTATGGCCCAAACTTTCTTTGATATAAGTGTAACCAGAACTATACCCAAGTCCCATTTTTACCCCGAATCTGCCACCAATACTTCTGTCGTTGTATTAACACCAAAACCAGCTGAAGAATTTCAAACTAACCCTAAACTTGCCATACTTAGGAAACTCTTTCTAAGTGAAGGTCGACATGTTCCCATCGCCCAGGTAATTAACTCTATTGACCTACCATCGGAAGATGGACCCATTCGTGACAAAGCCGCACGAAATCGCCACAGCAGGCGTGAAGCTCGCAGGGCTCTAAAAAATACTGCAACTTGGGGTAGTTTTATCAACCTAGTAGATAATCCGCTTGATATGTCAGCGGGCAGATCACCCAGAACATTCAGCCTTCCTAAAAGTATCACCGATCAACCGTTTGCCAACCTAAACAACCATGAACTGCGCTCCCTAATAGCTGCTATCGATAAAAACTAACTAAAACATCGCC
>MEWG01000010.1:19857-21145 GCA_001773295.1 candidate division WWE3 bacterium RIFOXYD1_FULL_39_9 | reverse complement strand
TCCTTTAACTTTCACGTCCGAAGCAAGATAGCGTCCTATCACTCTGTCTGCAAAAGTTTGAAGTAAGGTTCCTTCCCCTACTTTCATTGTCCTACCGTGCTCTGTACCACAATCTTCGACGCGAACGATAACATCCTGTGAAACATCCACAAGTCTTCTGGTCAAGTAGCCGGCGTCAGCTGTCTTCAAACCCTTGTCCACCAATCCTTTTCTCGCACCTTTAGCTCCGATGAAGTACTCCAAAGCCGATAATCCGTATTTATAGTTGCCAAGAATAGGAACTTCAACCGTCTTACCAGATGTATCAACGACCAAACCTTTCATACCCGCAACTTGTTTAACCTGATCCCTTGAAGCACGTGTTGAACCTGATTTGACCAAAACCTTAACCGGGTTATCGTCGGCCAACGCATCCCAAATTGCCGCGTCAAGGTCGGAAATCACTTTATTCCATGTATCTTCTTTAAGTCTTGAAGCCTCAGCCCTTGTAATCAAGCCCCTTTTGTAGTTAGACTCGATTTCGGCTACCGTTTCTTTTCCTTTAGTTATAATTGAAACTCTTGCCTGAGGAACCTGAATATCAGACAGGGAAACCGACTGACCGCTGATGGTTCCGTACTTTAGCCCGAGATCCTTAAGGTCATCAATGAATTTAACAACTACCTCGTTTGGTTCCGTTTCGAAAGTTCTCTGTAGGATTGAGTTAATCTGTTTCTTATCCATTGTATGATTGACATACCCAAACCTTTCCGGAACAACCCTGTTGAATATGAGTCTACCGTACGTAGTTTCTACAATCTCGCCGTTAATCCCTATTTTTATCTTTTGTCGTAAAGTTACTTCTCCGGTAGCATCGACCGCATGCATAAGTTCGTATTCGTCACTGAAAACTCTTTCGAACAACGGAAGTTTCTCATCAACGGATGTGATGTAGTAAACCCCAAACAACATTATTTTTGTGGGTATTGAAATTGGAGATCCGTTCGAAGGATTCAGCAAATTGTTGGTGGATATCATCACTGTTTTGGCCTCTTCTATAGCTTTTTCACCCAACGGAACATGAACTGCCATTTGGTCTCCGTCAAAGTCAGCGTTATAGCCTGAGCATACACACAGATGAAGTTTTATTGAGTTACCTTCTACCAACTTCGGATAGAATGCCTGAATACCCAGCCTCCAGAGAGTAGGTGCACGGTTCAGAAGAACCGGATGATCCTTGACTACTTCCTCAAGAATATCCCAAACCTCAGGCACGCGTGATTCAAGATAGTATTTCGCACTTTTTACA
>MEWG01000010.1:19665-19846 GCA_001773295.1 candidate division WWE3 bacterium RIFOXYD1_FULL_39_9 | reverse complement strand
CATTCGTTCAATTTTAAATTGGGACCGTTTATGATAACGCCTCTTCCTGAGTAATCGACCCTTTTTCCCAACAGGTTCAAACGGAATATGCCCTGCTTACCCTTTATCATATCGGCCAGGGACCTCAATTCCTTTTTACCTCTGGTAACTCTTGTTTTTTGTCTTTGTTTGGAAGCGTCAA
>MEWG01000010.1:19405-19560 GCA_001773295.1 candidate division WWE3 bacterium RIFOXYD1_FULL_39_9 | reverse complement strand
ATCGTCTGTAAAGATCATTCAAGTCGGAACTTGCAAATCGTCCGCCCTCCAACTGAACCATAGGTCTAAGATCCGGGGGTATCACCGGAATTATTTCCATAATCATTCTATCGGGGGAGATGTTCGCCTTCCTGAACTGTTCTACAACTTTAAGT
>MEWG01000010.1:12517-19367 GCA_001773295.1 candidate division WWE3 bacterium RIFOXYD1_FULL_39_9 | reverse complement strand
GTCTAATTCGTCTCTTAGCTGTTGAGATAGTGCATTTAGATCAAGTTTTCTTAAAATTCCTTGTAAAGCTTCGGCTCCGATTTCTAATTTACAGAATTTCTCAAGATAGACGCTTAAGCTTACATATTCTGCATCAGAGATTACTGAGAAAAGCTCAACACTCTCGATCTTTTTCTGCATGAGTTTGTAAATCTTTTCCTGTTCCTCGAATTTCTTGTCATAAGAATTCTTTAAGGTTTGGATTTTCTGTCTTATCTTTAATTCTTCTTCCTGAGCTTTAAGATCGTCTTTAACTTTAGCAAGTTTGGATATTTCTTTTTCAAATTCCTTTGCCTTCTCATCTAATTCTTTCTGAATGCTGCCTTTGGCTTTTATCAAATCTTTCTCTATTTCGGAAATAGCTTCAGCTTTCTTCTTATTATCTATTTCGGTAATTATGAATGAGGCAAAGTATATAACTGATTCAACGTTTCTGGGTGTTAAATCAAGCAACAAAGCCATCTTCGAAGGTATGCCCTTGAAGAACCAGATGTGTGCTACAGGAGATGCCAGGCCAATGTGACCCATTCTCTCTCTTCTTACTCTTGAGTGTGTTACTTCAACTCCACATTTATCGCAAATAACGCCTTTGTATCTAATACCTCGGTATTTACCGCAATAACACTCAAAGTTCTTAACCGGTCCAAAGATTCTTTCATCAAAGAGACCTTCTCTTTCGGCCTTAAACGTTCGGTAATTGATAGTCTCAGGTTTAGTTACTTCTCCAAACGACCAAGAAAGTATTTCGTCGTTAGATGCCAAATATATTTTAATAGCTTCAAAATCTCTTAACTGATTTAAATCTTTCATTCTTTTGTCTCCAAATCTTCTACTTCTGACAAAGCGCCTTCTTCATAGATCTGTTCGCCCGGCTCAACGCCTTCTGCGATCAAATCAGTTGCAGTTTCTTTTACTTCTGCGGGTGCTTCCTCAGCTTCCGAAGTTAATACTTCCATGCTTAATCCAAGAGCGTTTAATTTTCTGACCAACAACTTAAATGTTTCTGGGATTGTTGAGTCCGGAATAGTCTTTCCTTGAACCATAGCGCTGTATGCTTGAGTTCTGCCCAACATATCGTCTGATTTAATGGTGAGCATTTCTTGAAGAATCTTGGCTGAACCATAAGCTTCGAGTGCCCAGACTTCCATTTCTCCGAATCTCTGACCACCAAACTGTGCTTTACCTCCAAGAGGCTGTTGCGTGATCAATGCGTAAGGACCGGTTGATCTAGCGTGCATTTTCTCTTCGCTCATGTGTATAAGTTTCAAAATGTAGGTATTACCGACCACAATCTCTTCGTGGAAGAACTCACCGGTTCTACCGTCAATCAACTTCATCTTTCCAGATACCGGAAGATCGGCTTTCTTAAGTTCTTCAACGATCAAATCTTCGGGAATTTCCTGTAGTGAAGGAACTTCGTAGTATCTGTTCATCCTTACACCGGATAGACCTAACGAAGCTTCGAGGATCTGACCAACGTTCATTCTTTTCAAAACAGCTTCTGAAGAGAAGATAATATCAACAGGAGTTCCGTCCGGAAGCATCGGCATGTCTACAGCCGGTACGATTGCGGAAATAACACCTTTGTTACCGTGTCTTCCTGCTAGTTTATCTCCAATTTCAATTTTCTTTTGCTGTGCTACATAGACTGTAATTTCTTCCAAAGTACCTGCAGGTAATGTTTCATTTTCATGTTTTGAAACTCTCTTTACACCAATTACCACTCCGTGCTCGCCGTGAGGCATGGTTAATGAGTTATCTCTAACGTCTTTTGCTTTTTCGCCGAAAATAGCTCTCAATAATCTTTCCTCTGCAGTAAGGTCGACCTCGCCCTTTGGAGCTACCTTACCTACTAATATATCGCCGGATTTTACTTTAGAACCGACTGCAACTATACCGTCTTCATCAAGATTTCTTAATGATTCTTCTGAAACATTTGGTATGTCTCTTGTAATTTCTTCGGGACCAAGTTTAGTTTCTAAAATCGGAAGAATGTAGTCTGAAACATGGATTGATGTAAAAACGTCTTCTCTTACTAATCTATCTGAGATTACAATACCGTCTTCAAACTCTAATCCTTCGTAAATCATGTAAGCAACTGTAACGTTTGTTCCGATTGCTATTTCGCCATCATCTACTGCAGGACCTTCCATTAATACGTCGCCTTTTTTGATTTTCTGACCGGTTATAACCTTAACTCTCTGGTTATAGCAGGTATCAGAATTTGTTTGTAAAAATTTAGCAGTCTTGTATTCAACTTTTTTCTTTTCGCCATCGTATAAAACAACAACTTTCTCGCCGTCAGCAAAGTCAACAACACCGGCTTTTTCAGCAACAGTAACTGCGCCTGAGTTTTCAGCAATCTCTTTTTCTATACCTGTTCCAACATAAGGTTTCTTTGGTGAAACAAGTGGAACTGCCTGTGACATCTGCTGTGCTGCAACAAGTGATCTAACAATATCGTCATTTTGAAGGAAGGGAATAAGACCTGCTGAAATGCCAACTGCCTGTCTTGGAACAACCTCTACGTACTCTGCAAGAGACACATCACCCAAAATAAAGGTAGGACCTTTTCTTAGAGGCACTTGTTTGCCTAGGATGTAACCATTTTCATCAATATCGACTGATTGGTCAGTGATATAGACATTGGCTTCGTCATAAGCGGCTAAAAATACGATTTCGTCTGTAAGTTTGATTCTTCCATCTTTCTGTTTTTCAAGTTTTATATAAGGAGTTTCTAAGAAGCCGTATTCGTTAACATGTGCGTACATTGCCAAGTAGTTGATAAGTCCGATGCTAGGACCTTCAGGAGTTCTAACTGGGCAAATTCTACCGAAAGAAGAATAGTGTACGTCTCTGACTGACATGCTTGCTCTTTCTTTGGTAAGTCCGCCCGGACCAAGTACTGATACTCTTCTTAAGTGGTCAAGAGCAGTTAAGGGATTCTGTTGGTCATGCAACTGAGATAACTGGCCTGTTGCAAAAAAGCTATGAATTGATGCGGTTATAGCTCTTGGAGATATTAATGTAGAAGGCTCCGGTAACACTTCTCGTGGCGAGAGACTCATTCTCTCCTTGATATTCTTCTCCATTCTCAAGAAACCGATTCTTACCTGCCACTGTAAAAGCTCTCCGATGCTCTTGATTCTTCTGTTTCCCAAAAAGTCTACGTCACTTTCGCTGGCCAAACCGTTATTAATTTCAATAATTCTGGAGATAATCTTTATAAGATCTTCTAAATGCAGGAGTCTGTGCTCCGGCTCATTTGGAAAGTCTAAACCTAAGGTCTGGTTGAATTTAAATCTTCCAACTGCGCCCAAGCTATATCTTCTTTTGTTAAAAAACATTGCCTCAACAAGAGCTTTTGCATTTTCTAAGACTAAAGGCTCGCCAGGTCTCATTTTTCTGTAAATTTCCATACAGGCTTCTTCATAAGAGCTAGCCGGATCTTTTGCAACGGTACTTTCGATGTAATTTATCTCAGGATTTGTTTCAATTTCTGAAAACGCACCTTGTATGTCTTCGTCAGTTTCCAAACCAAAAATTCTAAGCAAGGTAGTTGCAGTTATTTTCCTCTTTCTGTCTATTCTGACGCTAATAACTCCACTTCTGGACGTCTCAAACTCCAGCCAAACACCGCTTCTTGGCAGAACTTTGGCTCCGGCAAGGAATTGACCGGTGATAGGAGAGAATTCTCCCGTAAAGAGAACACCCTCTGATCTTATTAACTGGTTGATAACAACTCTCTCAACTCCGTTTATAATAAAAGTTCCCCTTTTCGTCATAAGGGGAATATCACCCATGTACATCGTCTGGTGTTTTTTCTGCTTCTTAATTGGATCTTCGATGATAGCTTTAACGTACCAAGGTGCGTCATAAGTTCTTCCGTTCCTTAAAGCATCTTCGACTGTTAAGTTTTCTTTTTCTATTACTGGATCGGTCAGGGTCAAAAGCCAGCCACGGCCTGAATTATCCTCAATGGTACCGAGCTCGTTTAAAATTTCCTGAAGGCCCTCTTTTCGGAGCCACTCATAAGAATCTATCTGAATAGAAAATAGGTTGGGGAGGGGTAATGCAATTTTTCGTTTTGAAAAGCTATATCTCATTTATTTTTCTTAGTAATAATAATCTTTTTTAAATTTAGACCAAACTCTAACAAAAAAACAAGTTCTATCATTTTACAACGCAACCACAATCTTAGTGAAGTAGAACTTCGTTTTTCACAGTCAAAAACCCTTATATTTAAAAGCCCTTTTTAGTGCGCGGAAACGTAGGGAAGGTTAACATAACCTCCTTTTTATGTCAACATCTATTTGACAAAACCTATTTTGTCTACCGGCCAGAAACGAAATATTACTCTGCCAATTATATCCTTTTTCTCTATAAATCCAAAGAAACGTGAGTCTACCGACGAAGGACGGTTGTCTCCAAGCACCAAATACTCTCCATCATCGATCCTTAATGAACGGCCCTCTTTTATCGCTATACCGCCGTTTGTACACAATAAAGGCGATAAGTAAGGCTCGATCAATTTAAACCTGTCTGTACCGTTGGAAATATATACATGACAATCTACTATCTTAATAATGTCGCCAGGTAACCCGATTATTCGCTTAATAAAATGCTTACCATCTTCACCGGGAGGTGTTAACACTACGATTTCTCCTCGCTCGAAAGGTTTGTAATTATCGCTAATTTTGTCTATTAAGATCCTTTCACCTGTGTGAAAGTTTGGCTCCATGCTGGATCCTGAAACAACCTCGATGGAGGCGATTAAGGAGTAGATAAGGTAAATAACCACTGCGGACAGAACCAGAGTTTCTATTAGTTCATAAAGTATGTGTTTAAAACTGTTCATATATCAGGATAATTATAAGTATAATACCTAAGTATAGTTAATAATATGACTTCTAACAAACCGATTCTAAGCCAAAATACACTCGACGAACAGCTGCAATCCGGGTTTAAGGTCAACAACCTGAAGGATATAAAAGTGGTGCTGATGTCTAATATACCCCTTTTTGTACTTTTGGCTGTGTTCATAATAGTACTTTACGGCAACGGACTTGGGGGCCAGTTTCTCACGGCAGACGATATTCCCGGAATTGTAAACAATCCACGAGTTCAAGATCTGCAGGCTTCGTTAAAAACTTGGGAGTTGGAGGCGATTTACCCGGCCGTACTGTTTAAGTTATTTGGGATGACCCCAATTCCCTACCACATAATCTCGCTAATTCTCCATATTATTAATACAATTCTTGTTTTTGTCTTTGTCTTTACTCTCTTTGGCAAAAAAACAGCGACAATATCTTCCTTTATATTTGCAGCGCACCCGGTAAATTCAGAAGCTGTACTTTGGGTTTCTGCGTATGGCTACCTGTTTTTAGCTCTAATCACCTTTCTTATAATCACGTCGTACACCTTATATAAAAGAACTACAGATATCAGATACCTCTATTTTTCTGCAGGAGTATTTGCTGCAAGTCTTGTTTTCTATAGAAAACCATGGGTTTTGGTTGTTCCAATAATGGTATTTCTAATAGATAGACTAATGTTTGAAGATAAACTTCACCTTAAGAAGATTAAAGACCACTTCTTGTACTGGGTTCCGGCCGTTATTTACTCTGCGGTCTGGCTGGTCGGACAATACGCATTCAGAGTTACCTCCCTAGAAACCCTTTATTATATGGATCAGTCAACTCAAACCCCCTATCTGAATAGAGTTTTGTACACTTTTTTAATGACAGCTAAGTTGTTTATTTTCCCAAGTGCGTTAACTATCTACCACGAAGGCGAAGACGTAAAATCACTTGCTTTATTCACTATTCTCACGGCCATAGCCACTATATTAATCGGCTATGTCACGATCTCATTTTTGATCAAAAGTTATAAAGATAAAAGTAAGAAATATCTAAGGACAATAGCGATATGCATAATGATGATCTACATTTCTATTCTTCCTTCCTTCAGTCCAAAAGTTTTGGTGTGGTCTTCTGCAGAACGTTACTTGTACCCTGCATCAGTCTTTTTTGCAGTTATCGTGGCGATTGTTCTAATAAAACTAGATAATAAGTATAAAAATCTCGGCGTACTTCTGGGGATTATTCTGACTCTATACTCAGTAAAAGTAATACTTCGCACCAACGAATGGAAAAATAGTAAAAATCTTTGGATTGCAACGCAGAAAATTTCACCTTACAGCTACCGTGTTTACAACAACCTAGGCGATGTCTACGCACAAGAGAAAAACTACCCAGAGGCAATCAGAAATTTTCAGATTTCCCTGAAGCTAAGCCCGGGATTTGCCGACGCGGTGCACAATTTGGGGTATACGTATTATGAGATGGGAAATATAGATTTGGCCAAACAGTACTTCGTAAAATCTCTCGATATGAATCCATTGCTTTTCCAGTCTCATTACAAATTGGGAGTTATCGAGTACCAGCAAATGAACTTCGATGTGGCTCATGCCCATTTTGTTAAAGCTTTAGAAATAAATGCCGAGTACGAACCTGCGCGCTACGCCATAGACCTGATAAATCAAGTAAGACTTAATAATATGAAATCACTGACTGCGCCGAAATAACCTCAAGCGCGCTTTACAAACTTTGCCACATAAAATCCGTCAAATAGTTCATTGGGTAGTACGCGAAGTGTTTTGGAGAGTGTGGGGTTCAATTCTTTGTTTTTCCAGGCGGTTAGGCCGGGCGTAGTATTTGGGGCGCTGAAATTTAATTCGGCAAGAGCTATATCCGGAAATTTTCTCAAAGCCCAATCTGCAACCTCTTCGTTTTCTTCAGGACTATATGTG